>JAUPLZ010000051.1 GCA_030836705.1 Campylobacterota bacterium | reverse complement strand
TTCAAGGTTTACGCTCTGGCATTTCGCCTCTTTGTTAAATATTTTTGTATCGCTCCGCCCGCCTATGGCAACAGGCTTGCCAAGAAGTGACGGTTCTTTTATACGCGCGGCACTGACAAAAAAGCAGTCTATATCTATATGAATTTTCATACGTAAATTATAGGTAGATTTGAGAGTAGAGGTTAAAAATATGGCAAATTGCAAAGAAAAATACCTTTTGACAAATGTAACAAAAGTTTAACGATTTGTATAGCAAGGATAAGCTAAGATATACAATCAGTATAAAAAAAACAATGGAAAATTATATGCAACAACTTTTTGGGCAAAAAGTATTGAACGATTTTATACAAAAATAAGATGAAAACTCATAGAAAATAGATGGCAAACCGATGCAGGTGACCCAAAAGCAGGACTTACAGAAGAAGCAAGAGCAGGAAGAGACGGGCAACTTGCACCTGAAGTGACAGGTGATACTCAAACATTCCGTCCTGTTACACTTGACCGTGACTACAACGGAGAGACTAACAGCGGACGTGAGATGTTCAGTAACTCTACCGTGGCACTTGGACGAAGAGGTCTGGCGGGGATGGGTTATGTGAATAATTTTATTGAAAAAAGGAGGGCAGTATGAAAATTGTAAAAAGCACATTGTTTAGTGCTTTAGTTTTATCAACTTTATCTTTAGGAGGATGTGCAATGGCAAAATCGGGTGTTTTAACATTTGAGAAACATAATATTAAATTAAAGTGTTTTGATGCAAGTGATTTAAAAATTGGTTATGGTAATTATCGTACTCATGGATTAAATAATAGAGAATATACCCCTAATCATCTAATAGATATTTGTCCATCAAAAAAATCAAATGATGACACTAAATTTTTAAGTGGAGGTATGGGATATTATCGAGCATTTGAAGGTCCATTAAGAATTCAGTGGCATGCATTGGATGATAGTATTATTGATACAACGGTCGATTTAGATGAAATTTTTCCAGGAAAAATTATTCCTAATAAAGAAGATCCTAATCGTATTTATTGGCCTATACCTACTTCAAGATTACCATTCATAGTCATTGAAGTTAACGATCGAACACTTAGTATTTATAGCGATGTCGACATTAGTATTGTTCCCGAGGACGGTAATGTGTCTAACAGAGCTTCCCATCGTAACAGAACTTTGATGTTCTCAAAAATATATTAGAAAGGAATTGAAATGGCGGATACGACAACTTTTTTCTCGTTCTATCGTCTTTCGACAAGAACACATCATGAGTAGGATATTAGTTTTTTTGATAACGGTATTGAGCGTTATCGGTTTTTCAGGATGTGCAAAGTATCAGACTATCCCTATGTGTGTACCGTTCGATACGACAAAAGAAAAAACGGTGTATGAAACCAATATTTCAACAACGGAAGATGTACGGGCATATTCATTTGACTTGGAATATGTTGATAATAGATCCATAGAGGAGAGAAAAGAAGAAAGAAAAAGAGGAATATATTTCCAAGATACAACTATTGCCAAAATAATTGGTGGGCAGAATGGAAATAATCCAGTAGGAAGCAAGCTTCTTGTGAAACTTACCATTACGCAAATCTCTGAACCGTTAAGACCTATGAAATATCGAGTAGGTACGAGTCAATACGATAAAGATGAGAAAGGAAACGGTCATTTTAATCTCATAACGGTAAAACTGGGAGAAAAAATAGAAGTTATTTCAAATATAGGAGCACATGAGGTGTGCTGTGGTGGAATAGCACATGATGGCTCAAATAAACCTGCATGGAATAAATCTATTGCTTATGCGAGGCTTGAAAAAGGTGATTATCACATAAAACTGGAAGTTTTAGAGACTTCGCCGGAGTTTGAAAAGATACGAACGAATTTTCATATCACATTTGTACATTTTGGAAAATAAAAAAAGGAGAAAGAAATGGCACAAACTTATACATTAACAGTAAATATAGAACAAGGCGGAACAAAAACTTATGAACCAAACGGTACTACAAGTAGCTCAACAGCTGGGCATATGTGGTATTCCATCAGTGATTTCTCGTTCCCATCGTCTTTCGATGGGAATGCATATAAGCACTAAAAAAACGTGCTGAGAATAAATCTCGCTCATTAAGTAATTTAATATCAATCAATTGTAAAATTTATGCTATAATCTTTTCAATCAATTGAAAAGAGGGCTCTGTATCAACATGTCAACTACTATTTCACTAGAAAAACTCTATGAGTTTTCAAATCATTATTTCTCGCTCCCGACACCTGCTTTTAAAAGATATCTTTATAACCAAATAGATTTTGCATCAAAGATGATAGGAATTTTGGGGCAAAGAGGAGTCGGAAAAACTACACTCATAAGACAACTCGCCCAAAATTATGATTTGCCCTCTTCAAAGATGCTCTACATCAGTGCCGACAATATCGTAAACAGTTTAACCGACATAGCCAAAGAGTTTAGTGCTTATGGAGGGAAACTACTTATCATTGATGAGATACACAAAGCTGATAATTTTGCCCATGAGCTTAAAACTATCTATGATTTTTTGGATATAAAAGTGATATTTTCAGGCTCATCCGCACTTGAGATAGAAAACTCCAAAGTAGATTTAAGTAGAAGAGTTCTTTTTTATGAGTTGCACTCTTTGTCTTTTAGAGAGTTTTTAGCTATCAAGTTTGATATGGAACTACCAACATACTCACTTGCCGATATTTTAGAAAATCATCAAGACATAGCTACAAAAATCGCAAAAGAGTTTAAGCCCTTAGAGTATTTTGCTCTTTACAAGGAGTTTGGCACTTATCCGTTTTTTACAGAGGGCGAAAAGGGGTATAAACTAAGACTCAATGAGATAATCAACATCATTCTTGATAGCGAAGTAGCTACTATTTACAATGTTGACAGCGATAAGATAAACACCATCAGAAAACTTTTACATCTCCTTTGTAGCAGTGTTCCCATGGAGCTAAATATCCAAAACATAGCACAAAGCGCAGGCGTTAGCAGAAACACGCTTTATTCATATCTTTACTATCTCCAGAGGGCAAATCTTATCGAAATCATAGGCGGAAATTTTGCAAATAAAAAACTTCTCAACAAGCCCGATAAGATATATCTTGAAAATATAAATCTTTATAATATTTTGTGTTCAAACCAAAATATTGGAAGTCTAAGAGAGAGTTTTTTTGTATCTCAACTCAAAATAGACCATACCATCAAATATGCTCAAAAAGGTGATTTTGTCGTGGATGATTTTTATGTTTTTGAAATAGGCGGTAAAAATAAATCGTTTGAACAGATAAAAGATATGCCAGAGAGTTTTGTAGCGGCGGATGATATAGAGGTGGGGTTTAAAAATAAAATTCCCCTTTGGTTATTTGGG
>JAUPLZ010000050.1 GCA_030836705.1 Campylobacterota bacterium | reverse complement strand
TTTGTCTGGTCTGCAATGTCCTTTATAAGACCAACAACATGAGAAATTTCTCTAGATCTCTGTTCAAGGTTAATGATAGCACCGTGGGATGATGCTATTGAGCCAACAAGAACATTTAGTTTCTTGCCGATTTCAATTACGCTTTGCAGACTTTTTCCAGATGAGAGAGCAGTTTTTTGAGAAACTTCCGCTATTTCTGTTGAATCGTTTTGGGAGTCATTAATATCTTTTTGTATAACCTCAAGCCCAGCCCCGATTCCCCCGCCAAGTTCACTAAGTTTGGTAGATAAATCACCCTTTATCTTGGTTTCATAATCGCTTGCGATACACGTTATCGCCAAATTTAACTTCTCTGAGGTGGTGCGAAATATTCCGTGCAGACCTGTCGGATTTGTTATTCTATATGTTTTGCCTACAGAAGCGCTCTCTATGGAAGTCTCAACATCTCTCATAAATGCTTCAAATTGGTCGAGTACGTTGTTTATTGTCCATGCAAATGCCGCCTCTTTGGAGTTGTCATTAGGTATATCCGTTACTCTTCCGCCGAGTTTTCCGTCTGCTGCGTCTTTTAATACTTTTATCATTAAATCTTGCATCTGTAGATGTCTAGTTCTATTTTTATTAATTTTGAAGAGAGATAATAAGCTCATTGTAGCCTACTCCTTTTTCTGCTAGGATATCTGTTAAAACTTTAAATGAAGCATCAACACCGCTGCTTTTTTCTACCTCAACCATTTTTTTATATAGAGGCGCTATTACCTCGATTGCTTTTGGATTTGGCTTTCTTCTGACTGAGTAGTAGTCAATAATTTTTCCGTTGACATCAACAGAAGCGGTAATATTGGCATATACCCAGTAATCATTATTGTTTTTTGTTTTGTTTATTACGTAGGCAAAAACTTCCTGTTTTGCAGGAATCGTCTCCCATAAAAACCTAAAAACAGCTTTAGGCATATCGGGATGCCTTATGATACTGTGAGGTTTTCCTAGAAGTTCATCCTCTCTGTATTCAGCCATATCCATAAAAATTTGATTGCAGTACGTTATACGACCTTTTAGATCAGTCTTTGATACTATGAAATCTTCATCACTCATTATTTTCAACATTTGAACTCCCTTTTTCTGGTATTTAAGTTTATATATAAAAATTGTCTTTAAAATGTCTTTACAAAAAAAATTATATATAAATTTAAGTTTCAACAAAAGTATATCACATTTTTGTCTCTTTAAGATATAATCCCGACATGTCAATTTTATTAGCAATTTTTTATTTTTTTTATTTCTCAATCATTGGTGTTTATATAATATTTCTGCCAAAAGTTTTATCTATGGTTGGATATTCGGCCAGTGATATAGGCATTATATTTGCAGCAGCTCCCTTAGTACGTTTTTTAGTGCCTTTTGCCTTTATAAAAGGACTTAAAATCAATGTACGCAGTTTCAATATCTCTCTTTTGATAATGTGTTTAAGCGCCCTCTCTTTTTACTTTTCACTTGATAACTTTTATAAACTCCTTTTTTCAAATATCAGCTTGGGCGTAGGACTTAGCATCGTGCTTCCGTATGTTGAACTAATCTCACTAAAGTATCTCGGCAAAGAGAGATATGGAAAAATAAGGCTATTTGGCTCGGTCGGTTTTATTTTAGTGGCTTTTGTTTTAGTAAAATTTCTAAGTTCGGCAGATGTTGCACTTATCTATCTTCTTGTTTTAACCATTATTACGTCGGCGATTGGGTTTGTAATAGCAAAAAAAGCCGATGCGCTTTTAGACAAGAGTGAAAACGCTACAAATGACATAAATATTTTAAAAGATTGGCGATTGTGGGTCGGACTTACTCTTATGCAGGTTAGTTTTGGTCCTTTTTATAACTTTTTCACCATTTACACTACCGACCACGGGGTCAGTTTAGATATAGCAATTTACCTCTGGAGTTTTGGTGTTATTGTTGAGATTTTTATGCTCTACTTTCAAGGCTCACTTCTTCGCAGAAATTTGCTTCTGATACTTCAGGCTACTACTTTTATAACGGCATTTCGTTGGTTTTTGCTCTTTTTATTTCCAGACAATATAACTATTTTGTTTTTTTCACAAGCTCTTCATGCTTTGAGCTTTGCGCTATTTCACTCGGCTGCCATCAGCTATCTCTTCTATCTATACAAACATAAATCTTTAGCACAGCAGTTTTTTTCAGGAATAACTTACGGGTTTGGAGCATTTTTAGGAGCTTTGATTGCGGGGTATGTGTATGAGCTCTACCCAAGTTACCTATTTTTAAGTGCGACATTTATCGCACTTATTGCAACTTGGTTTTTATATATTTGGGGGAAAAGTTTAAAAAGACTAGCTTGTAACTGACGCGTTCGTTTTAGTGCATCACGTCTAGTAGTCAGCAATTAGATTAAATGAAAAAGTTGTATCTGTTGAATTTTTTCCAATGAGAGCCGGTTTGTTTGTGTAATCAACCTGATATGAAACACCTGCTGAAAAAATATCTGATAACTTTGTAGAAAAAGCTGTTTTTGAATAGAAAAAATAGTTCTCTATATCAGAAAATTCTGATCTATAACTTAGCGTTTGATGAAATTTTAGATTTTCAAGCACCTGCATATTGTAAACACCTTTTAACCTGTATGCAGAGTATGTTCTATCAACCCCGCCAAAAATCCTATCTTTAGCGTATAGAAGATTTCCATCAACCGTTAAATCACGAAGATCAGTTTTAATTATAATATATTTAGCACCGGGTCCTGTGTAAA
>JAUPLZ010000049.1 GCA_030836705.1 Campylobacterota bacterium | reverse complement strand
AGTTATTTTATTTTTAAAACATGATGGAGTTATCAAAAATTCGAGCTTTTCTTCATCGCCAAACTCAATACTAAGCTTAGCCAAATCACGCAAAGCACGAATCTTGCCTTTTAGTGCTATATAGATATTTTCATCATCCATTCCGTATAAAATCTTTTTAATATAGCTATTTGTCGTATCCATTACCGAATACGCCCTATCAAGCCTAACTTCTCCAGCACCTAGCCACTCAAAAAAACTACTCTCTTTACCGTCAATAATTACACTTATTTTGTTCTTTGGAAGCTTATGAAAAGAGTCTTTTTTCTCTGATGAAATGATAGGCTTTAGAAGCGACGATGGAATATCAACATCCAAAAGTGAATAGATATTTATAAGATGCTTTCTAAAAAGATAATCAAACTCGCCTTTTTGAGCGGTGTAATGATCATCGCCAAACCACCAAAACCAATCGCTTCCTTCGGCTATATGAAACTCTTTTTCTATAGCTTGTCGTTTTATATGGTCTAGCTCTTTTTTATGTTCAATATACGCCTTTTTCGTCTGCATCAAAAGAGTCCAAGCGCGGTTTTTTTCAGAATGCCCTATCCATATCGCAAAATCGCCGTTTATCCAGCTTCCGGCAGCTATATGGTCTATTGTCTTTTCTTCTATCTCTTCATTTTTTATAGCTTCACTCATGGTTTGAGTCTTGCACCAATCAAGCGATTCTAGTTTTTCATAGAGTAAAATAAAAAAATCTTTTGCATTTTTTTTGTAAAACTCCCAAGCATTTTCACCGTCTAATATCACATTTACACAAGCCGAACCTTCCGAATGCTCATAAATATTTTTTAATTTTTGTACAAAATCCTCAACCGCCTCTTTCTCGCTAAATCTACTATAATCAAAACCGATAGCATCACTTAGTGTTCTATTTCTAAACATTAGATAAATATCATCTGTTTTTGTTTTAAATTTATATTTTTTATTGATTAGGTTTCGCTCTTTTTTATTAAGGGTTTTAAAAATAATATCCTCATCACTGCACGCCCATTTAATGCCGCTTTGAGACAATAACTCAAGCGTATCTTTGTCTATCGAACCTTCAGACGGCCAAAATCCGCTAGGCGCTGTTTGAAAAAGCTGCTTATGGTAATTTATAGCATCGTTTATCTGCGCTTTTGCATCGCTCTCTAATTTTATATACTCACTTGGGATTGCAACCAATCTATTTGCTTCTTTTGCACTGCCTAAATCTATCAAAAGCGGCAATATAGGATGATAAAAAGGGGTTGTTGATATCTCTATTTTTCCTTCATTTAAAAGAGTTTTATAAAAGGGGATGATTGTTTTAATAAAATTAGCCAATTCATGCAAAAGAGCTATCTTATCCTCGTGAGTAAAAGCTCTTTTGACTATAAATTCTTTTACTATTTCTGAATTTTCTCTCAAATAACTTCCGCACCATGAGAGCAAAAAACACACCTCAAGGTCTAAAATATCGTTATTTGAAAAAACCTCAATAAGCTCATCTATGTTTTTAGACTTCTTTTTTATATTTAAAAGCTCTTTATATCTCTTAATACCTGATATCATAGTGTTTTCTTGGGCAAAAAAAAGAACTTCCAAAAGATATGTTTTTTCTTCGTAAGAAAGTTGCGAAATCTCTTTTTTTATTGCACTCAAAAGCTTGTCGTCAATATCAAAATTTTCATAATCTCTTAACTGCACCAAAAGCGAAGGGACTAGATTGAATGTGGCTTTTGTAGATGTAAATTTTGAGAGATACCAAGGCATATCATAATAATCTTTTATTGCATGCAAAAAAACCCACGGCATTTCGTATCTTTTTGCCAAATCATCCTTGTAATAAGGCTGATGCATGTGCCATAAAAAATTGACATAAAGCTGCTTTTTCATCTTTTTCTCTCAATCACTTAAGCCAAGCTTCTATTTTTTGCGTATACTCTTGAAGTATTAAATCACCTGCTTTTTTATCTTTTGCTTGAATATAAATATTTAGATTGTCGTGATATTGATCCGGTATCATCAAAATCCAATCTTTTTTATCAAGCCAGATTTTTACGCCGTCAATATGCGAAGCCTCTTTTTCTTTGCTGTCTTCTAGGAATTTGCGCATTATTTTTCCCTTATTTTCATTCAGGCAGTCGATTTTAGTTTTAAAATAATAAAACTCTTCAATTTTTGAAACTATATTTGATAGTTTTTCTCCGCTCTGCGCAAGCATTTCTAGTATTTTTAGACTCGCAAACGCACTGTCATAACCATGGGCAAAACCAGTAAAAGAAAAACAGCCGATGCCGGAGGCTTTTAATAGGTACTCATCAAGCTGGTTTCCTTTTAGCGAATCAAGCTTGCCTCTTTCTATTGTGATATTTTTAAATAAATCATCAACATAATCACAACTCCAAGCAGGAAGGATTATTTTTGGTTTTTTATCTTTATCCGCCGTTTTGTCTATCAAATGCAAAACAACAAGCAGGGCTATATGTCTTTGGAGCAAAACACCATCTTCACAAACCAAATCAAGCTCTTGATATCCAGGATAAATCATAAATCCGACATCAAGCTGCATAGCTTTTACTATTTTTGATATATCCTCTTTCGCTTTTGGTATGGAGTTTTGAGCACCCAAAAGCTTATCATCGTTCATATGTGCATTTATAGTAAGAGTATTTACATTAAGCTCATTCAATATCGCAGGAAAAACCTCAGACATAGAGCCGTGAAGCAAATCAACTGCTATTTTAAACTTTCTGTTTGAAACTACATCGCCTTTTAGGTTTTGGATTGCACTTTTTTTATAAACTTCAACAAGCCCATTTTTTTCTGTTATCTCGCCTATATTTTGATAATCAACCCTTCTAAAACTCTCTTTAAAAAATATTTTTTCAAGATTTTTTGCCGCATTATTATCTATCAAAACCCCCTCTTGGGTAAAAAAGAGTATTTCAGAATCAAGATGGTTTTTTATAGATTGTTTTATATGTACTCCAGCTATTATTTCGCTGTTTTTTTCTAGATTGTGAGTCATGATATTGCAAGGCATTAGTTTTAAGTCATAAACATTAACACCAGCCGATAATAAACCGCCCAAAAATGCTCTTTTTAGCATTCTTGAACTCTTATAATAATCTCTTGAAACATAGACAATAGAACCAGACGGAAGAGCAGAGCCAAACGACTCTGCAAGCTTAGTTAGCATTTCACAAGAAAGCTCTACATTTGTCCTGCCGATAACCATGCCGTTTTCAAAAATAGAGCTTTTATATTTACTTCCCCAGACGATATTGTTGCTTACGATAGAATTGCGCTCTATCTCTATTTTTGGCCACACCGTCACATCTTTTTCAAAAGAGACATTTGAGCCGATTTTGCATTTTTCAGAAACAATCACGCCATTTTTTGCTTTTGCATTTTTGCCTATGGTTGTATCATTGCAGACAACAAAATCACCAAGTTCGCTAGCTTCGCCTATTTTTGAATTATCCCAAACAACACCGTTTGAAAGCTTTACGCCATCAGCTATAGTGACATTGTTGCCTATTACAACATTTTTTAGTTCGGTATTTTTTCCTATTTTTAGATTTTTACCAGCCACAACAACTCCTTTAATATCTATCTCTTCAATATTTAAATTATCTTTGGAGTAGATAATTCCTTTTTTTGTTTTTTGCTTATTGCCTTCATAATCAAATATTATCTTTTCATTTAGAATATCACTGTAAACATCTCTATAGCTTTGCGGATTGCCGACATCTCGCCAATATCCTTTGATGGAGCATCCCATAAGCTCAATTCCTGATTTCATAAGCTTTGGAAAAAGATCTTTTGCAAAATCAAAATTCTTACCGGCAGGAATATACTCCATAATATGCGGTTCAAGAACATAAATACCTGTATTTATCGTATCGCTAAAAACCTCTCCCCAGCTTGGTTTTTCCAAAAATTTCTCTATCCTATCATCACTATTTGCTATAACTACGCCAAACTGCAAAGGATCTTCAACGGAAGTAAGAGTAATCGTAAGTTGCGAATCTCTTTTTTTGTGAAAATCTATTATTTTATTTAAATCAAAATCTGTTACCAAATCACCGCTAACTATAATAAAATTATCATCTTTTAGATACTCTTCAGCACACTTTAAAGCACCTGCGGTTCCATAATCATCATCGGGCAAAACATAAGTTATATTTATACCAAACTCTTTGCCGTCTTTGAAATAATCCTTGATTATATCCGGCTTAAAATAGAGCAAAACTACAAATTCTGCAATACCGGCATTTTTTAGTTTTAATATAATATGCTCCATCATAGGCTTATTAAAAATAGGCAACATGGGCTTTGGAATAGAGTTTGTAAGAGGTTGGATTCTAGTGCCGAATCCACCAGCCATTATAACGGCCTTCATAAAAGCACT
>JAUPLZ010000048.1 GCA_030836705.1 Campylobacterota bacterium | reverse complement strand
ATTATATGCCTGTGGACTTGCACCTCTACTGCATCCACTAAATATTATTACCGCGAATAACAGACTTCCCATAATTTCTTTTTTCATTCATTTTACCTATTTTGACAATTATTTCCAGACCGTAAATTTTGCAATCAATCCTGAAATAATAATTATTGGAATTGCTGCATATGTTAAATAAACTCCAACATATGGAACTGTAAATAGAGTTATTAAATACAATCCTAATGTCAAGAAAAACACAAATTCAGCTTTTTCACCCATAAAGCATCCTTATTAAAATATTCATAACGACAAAAGTATATTCATTATGACCTTAGTTATTTCTTATTATTGACCAAAATATTTCGTTTTGACTATAAGGTTTAAATTCTATGGAAATTTGGGAAAAAATTAACTATCTGCTTGAAGAAAAAAAGATGACAAAACAAGAGTTTGCAAATAAACTCATAATGCTAGAGCCTAAGCTCAAAAGAACTTCCGAAATTCCTTCAGCACAAACTATACTTGGCTATCTTTATGGCAAACGAGAGCTAAAAGTAGAGCTTATCCCTTACATCGCCGAGGTTTTAGAGGTGGATGAGCAGGAACTTTTTCGTTTTGATATAGAGTATGCTTCAGAATATAACATCCGCTACTCAAAAGATGCCAGAGAGATTTTAGAACTGCTCTACTACACCCCAAAACCAATGATAGAACATATAAAAACAACTTTGCGGAAATACAAAAAAACTTATGAAGAAGGTATCAAAGAGTAAGAAAAATATTTTTCAAAGGAACTAAATTACACACCCAAGAGATAAAAGTATGGCTCAAAACTTTTTGTAACCACTTTTTCCATCAAAGCTAAAAACGGCTCATAATTTCCGGAAGTATGTGCGCAATCTAGTGCTTTATAATATTCTAGACGATCCTCTACATTGATTACAACCGGTGGAAATCCAGCTTTGATTAACTCCAAATTTAAGAGCAGTCTTGCTGTTCTGCCATTTCCATCCACAAACGGATGGATGCCTACAAACTCTATATGCACAAATGCCGCAAGTTCTATGGGATGAAGAGTTTTTCTTTTTAGCTCGTACTCTTTGATAAAAGATTGCATTTTTAGGGGTATTTCGAGACTTTGTGGCGGTTTATGTTCTGCACCGCTGATAATCACATTTATTTTTCTATAAGTTCCTTTGTTTTCATCATCTATGTTTTTAAGAATAAGCGAATGAATTTGTTTGATGATATATTCACTTAAAAATTCGTTTTTTTGAGCCAATTGCTCTATAAATAAAATAGCATCTTTGTGATTTATGGCTTCAAAGTGTTCTCTTAAAGTCTTGCCGCCTACCGTTATACCTTCAAGAGCTACTTTTGTTTCTTGCAAAGTTAAAGTATTGCCTTCTATTGCATTTGAGTGATATGTCCATCTAAGCACCAAATCTTCATGAAGATTTTTAACCGCTTCAGAGCTTAACGGTCTATAATTATCAAGTTTTGCTTTAAGCTCATCTAATTTTTTAAAATTCACTCATTTTCTCCATCTGCTATGACTATTTTAACTACTTGCTTTTTTCAAAATTGTATCCAAATATAAAGTTATAGTAGCCAACATTTGTTATAATCTTACAATTATTGATTTTAGGAAAATTATGGCAACAAATACAGATTTAGAAACTATCAACGAGATATCGCTTAAATACCCTAAAAAATATAAAGTGCTGATTTTAAATGACGACTATACCTCTATGGAGTTTGTCATAGATGTGCTTATGAGTATATTTCACAAAAGCTATCAAGAGGCAGAAGCCATAATGCTTGAGGTTCATAAAAAAGACAAAGGCGTATGTGGGGTTTATACACATGAAATTGCGGAGACAAAAGTTATGCAGGTGCATAAAAAGGCCAGAGACAGCGGCTTTCCGCTAAGAGCAGAAATGGAGGAAGAGTAATGATAAGCCATTCATTAAACGAGGTTTTCCAAAAATCAATTATCTATGCAAAAGAGCTAAAACATGAATATATAACAATTGAGCATGTATTTTATCAGCTGCTAAACTCTCCGGAGGGTGCAAAAATCATCTTTGCATGCGGCGGCGATGTACAAAAGATGAAAGAGCTTATAAAAGATTACATATATTCAAATACAAGCACGCTGCCGCAAAATGTGAATGATGAACCTTTTGAGAGTGTTGCGCTCTCACGCCTGATTGACAGAATGATAAAGCATATCCAAAGCTCGCAGCAGCACAGTGCGGATATCGGCGACCTTCTTGTTGCTATCTATGACGAGGTGAACTCTTTTGCCTACATGTTATTAAGTGAGTATCATATATCTAGGCTCGATATTTTGGAGATCATTTCGCATAGCGATGAAGCCGAGGCTCCAAAAGAGAGTGAATCATCTCTTCAAAAATACTCTTTAAATCTTCTTAAATAGGCTAAAGAGGGATAAATTGACCCAGTAATCGGGCGAGATG
>JAUPLZ010000047.1 GCA_030836705.1 Campylobacterota bacterium | reverse complement strand
TTTACTGATTTTACAAAATTAATGAGCAGCAAAAAACTAATCACGGATAATTGATGAAATATGAAAAACCAACGATAAATAGAATAGATTTTCAAATGAGTAGCAAATACGGCTCGCCCTTAAAAACGCAAAAAATTAGAACAAATATTGACGGAGTTAAGGTTAATGAGCTTGTAAAAGAATTTGGTTCGCCGTTGTTTGTTTTTTCCCAAAGGACGATGGAGGAGAAGTACAATAAGCTTCATAATGCGTTTTCATCCAGATACCCAAATATTAAATTCGGCTGGAGCTATAAAACAAATTATCTAAACGAGATTTGTAATATTTTTCATAGAATGGGTTCATGTGCAGAGGTTGTTAGTGAGTTTGAGTATGAAAAAGCAAGAGCGCTTGGCGTAGAAGGCAAAGATATCATTTATAATGGTCCATATAAATCAAAAGAGTCTTTAAGAATTGCAGTCAAAGAAGGTGCAAAAATCCACATAGACCATCTTTTTGAGATAAATGATTTGGAAGATATCGCAGATGAGCTTGGCGTTAAAATTCCTGTGGCGATAAGGGTTAATATGGACACCGGTATCTATCCACAGTGGAGTCGATTCGGCTTTAATTATGAAAGTCAAGAGGCTTACGAGGCGGCAAAAAGAATAAAGGACGGCGGTAAGCTTTATATGACAGGGCTACACTCTCATATAGGGACATTTATGCTAGATGCCAATGCTTACAGGCTTGAAACGATAAAGCTTATGCAGCTAAAAAATAAAATAGAACAAGAGCTCGGTTTTGATATAGAGTATATTGATATTGGCGGCGGTTTTGCATCAAAAAATCGCCTAAAAGGAATATATCAATCACCTGAAGTCGTTGTACCGACTGTTGATGATTATGCAGAGGCGATAACCGGTGCAATTTATGAGATGCAGCAAAATAAAAAACTTCCAACCCTTTATCTTGAGACAGGCAGACATTTGATAGACGAAGCCGGTTTTTTATTGACCTCTGTTTGGGGATACAAAAGATTCCCAGACGGTAAAAAAGGGTATATATTGGATGCTGGAGTAAATCTGCTGTATACGGCGGCTTGGTATAACTTCAATATTGAGCTTGATTCGAGATATGACGGGATAAATGAGCCTTCCACGCTAAATGGTCCGCTGTGTATGAACATAGATGTTATTGAAGAAAATATTATGCTTCCGGCGCTTAATAGAGGAAGTGTTCTTACGATTAGCCCAGTTGGAGCATATAACTATACTCAGTCAATGCAGTTTATCAGATATAGACCGGCAGTTGTTTTGATAGATAATAATTCAAATGCGCACCTTATAAGAGAGGGTGATGATTTAAGCGCTGTAAACTATAAAGAAAAAAAGATAAAGAGCTAGTTTGAATATTTCGTTATTTGCAAAATCATACGCCAATATACTTTTTTTAGAAAATAAATATGTCGGCGTAGCATTAATTTTTATAACTTTTATAAACCCCTCTGTCGCAATTTCGGGCATTTTAGCACTTATTGCGACCGTTCTTTTTGCTGAGCTTGTGGATTTAAGAAGCGAGTACCTAGGGCAGGGGTTTTATCTGTATAACTCTATTTTGGTTGGCATGGGAGTTGGGTTTTTATTTGAGCCTAGCGTGCTTAGTGTTGTTTTTATAGCTATTCTCTCCTCTTTTACATTTTTATTCTCATATATGTTAAATAGGCTCTTTTATATCTATAAAATTCCCATTTTATCACTGCCTTTTTCTGTAGTTACTATTTTTGCATATTTGGCATCTATTAAGTATTCAGGGCTTTTTGTCGGTCTTGTAAATAGTAAAGCCATTTATGATATCCATCTGCCGCTTGAGCTGTCTGCACTTTTAAAGTCTATAGGGACGATTTTTTTTCTACCGAATACGATGGCTGGAATATTAATCCTTGTTTTGATTTTGGCTGTCTCAAGAGTTGTGTTTTTTATGGCTATTGCTAGTTTTTATTTCGGAGTGGCAATTCATAGTTATTTTTTAGGCTCTTTTGAACAAGCCCTTTATAGCGCCTATTCGTTTAACTATATTTTAGTCGGAGTGGCTCTGGGCGGAATATTTTTGCTTCCATCTATAAAAAATTTTTTGCTTGCATTAATTGGCGTAGCGATAAGTGTGGTTTTGACCGATTCGATTGAAATACTTTTTAACTACTATGCAATACCAGTTTTTACCCTTCCTTTTAATTTTACAGTTATAACTTTTGTATTTGTTTTATCCATGATTTACTACAAAGGCTTTAACTACAACATCAAATCAACTCCGGAAAAATCTCTTGCTTCTTATTTGAGCTCGCTTTTTAGGTTTGGTATAAATGAGGCAAAAATATCACCTCCTTTTAGCGGCGAATGGAGTGTCTATCAGGTGTTTAATGATGAGTGGACACACAAAGGCAACTACAAGCACGCGTATGATTTTGTTATTGAAAAAGATAATAAAACATATAAAAATCAAGGTTTATATCTTGAAGATTACTACTGTTTTGGCGAGTCGGTACTGGCTCCGGTAAATGGTTATATTGTGGAATTTAGGCATGATTTGCCAGATAACCAAATAGGAAGCGTCGATAGGATAAATAACTGGGGCAACTATATTATTATAAAATCTGATTTTGGATTTTATGTTGAGATTAGCCATGTTATGCAGTACTCCATAAAGCTTCATGTAGGTGAATATGTAAAGCTAAACGATGTTGTTGCCAAGTGCGGGAATAGCGGCTATTCTCCACAGCCTCATATTCATATTCAAGTTCAAGATACTCCAAATTTGGGTGCGCATACCAGAGGCTTTTGCTTTAGTGAATATTACTCTAAGAATAGAATAATTTTTAACTCTTTGCCAAATAAAAATGAAATCATAGAAAGCATAATTGCAGATAAGTCGATGTTTTCTAGGCTCAATTTTATTCTTGATGAGAGCTTTAAATATGAGGTTTTTAAAGATGACAAAATTATAGAAGAGATAGAGTTTGTCGCAGTGATGAATACCCTTGGAGAGTTTTATTTTGAAGATTCTCATAAAAATAAACTCTATTTTTATACTCACATCAATCTCTTTTATTTTTATAATTACGAAGGCGGCGATAGCTATCTAAAATATATATTCAAAATTGC
>JAUPLZ010000046.1 GCA_030836705.1 Campylobacterota bacterium | reverse complement strand
TGATGCTCTCGTTGCTTTTTGGATTCACGAATTAAAAAGTGATCTAATTATTAAAATAGATAGTTTGAAAAAAATTGAAGAGGTTGCAAAAAGGTATGGAATTTTTGTAATACTTCACAAAGACCAGAATAATGCCCTTTTGAGTGTAGTTACACACAACAAGGAATATATAATCTTAAAATTTGAGAATTGTAATATTCTTATAAAGTATAGCAATATTGTTGAAAGATTTTTAAAAGAGTTTGTTGCGCTTGGGTTTAAAGAGCTTTTAAAACTATCGTTGCAAATGGGCGTAAGCGAGCTTTCAAATGCGCTTGTTTCATATGTAAGAGATAGAGAGTCTGCAAATCTTAACAAACAGATTCTTATAAATATCGCCCATAATAATGGCGCATGGGCTGATAAATATTTTGATAACTACGCAAATGGAGATATTGTATTTTTTCTTAAAGACGGAGTTAATATAAATAATGCAGTTCCGTATGGTTGCATTGTCGCAAAGCATGGTTGCAAAATAGGAAACGATGTTTTTGTTATGACATATTTAGGCGAGTCTTCAAAAAACTTTAGAGGGTTTTTGTCGTCTTTGCAAATTTAATAAATTAGGAGGTTGATTTGAGCGAAGAAAAAAATGAAATAAATGAAAATGAACAAGCGCAAAATGGCGAAGTTGGTAGCGAGACTCAAGCTGTCATAGAGCCAAAAGAGGAGTCGTGCGAAGATAAACTTAAGGCGATGGAAGATAAATATTTAAGAACTCATGCAGAGTTTGAAAATATCAAAAAAAGACTAGAAAAAGAGAAACATATAGCAATTGATTATGCAAGTGAAAAATTTGCAAAAGATCTTTTGCCGGTGCTTGATGCGCTTGAGATGGCTTCTTTGATAGATGACAAAGAGCAGTTTGATAAGTTAAAAGAGGGATTAAAACTTACTCTTGATAAACTAATCGATGTTTTTAGCAGACATCACATAGAGCCTGTTTCTCATAAAGACGGGTTTGATCCTAATTTTCATGAAGCGGTAATGCAAACAAGTATACAAGAGCACGAAAATGATGCGATTGTGCAGGTTATGCAAAAAGGTTACAAATATAAACAAAGAGTTTTAAGACCGTCTTTGGTATCGATTAACAAAAAATAAAGGAGAAAAAAATGAGTAAAGTTATAGGTATAGATTTAGGAACAACAAATTCATGCGTAGCGGTGTATGAAGCCGGCGAAGCAAAAATAATCAACAATAAAGAAGGAAAAAACACAACTCCTTCAATCGTGGCATTTACAGATAAGGGTGAGGTTCTTGTTGGTGAAACTGCAAAAAGACAAGCCATCACAAACCCGAAAAAGACAATTTTTTCTATCAAAAGAATTATGGGTCTTATGAGTAATGAGCCAAAAGCAAAAGAAGCTCAAGGCAAGCTCCCTTATCATATCGTCGATAAAAACGGCGCATGTGCTATCGAAGTTGACGGAAAAACCTATACTCCGCAAGAGATTTCCGCAAAAGTTCTTATGAAGCTAAAAGAAGATGCAGAAAGCTATCTTGGTCAGAGTGTAATGGACGCAGTTATTACTGTTCCTGCATATTTTAACGATGCGCAAAGAAAGGCTACAAAAGAAGCTGGCGTAATTGCCGGATTAAATGTTCTTAGAATCATAAATGAGCCTACAGCTTCTTCGCTAGCATATGGAATCGATAAGAAAAAAGCGGAAAAAATTCTTGTATTTGACCTAGGCGGGGGAACATTTGATGTTACTGTGCTTGATGTAGGTGACGGCGTATTTGAAGTTCTTTCGACTGACGGAAACGCATTTTTGGGCGGGGATGATTTTGACAATAGAATAATAGATTGGTTGGCGAATGAGTTTAAATCAGAGTACGGAATAGACCTTAAAAAGGATACTATGGCTCTTCAAAGATTAAAAGAAGCTTCTGAAAATGCAAAAAAAGAGCTTTCTTCATCAACGGAGACTGAAGTGAATCTGCCGTTTATTACAGCTGATGCGTCAGGTCCAAAACACCTTGTAAAAAAACTTACTCGTGCAAAATTTGAATCTTTGACCGAAGATCTTGTAAGCGAGACTTTAGAACATGTAAAAGCAGCGCTTAAAGAGGCTAGTCTAAGCAAGAATGATATAAATGAAATAGTTATGGTTGGCGGTTCTACAAGAATTCCAAAAGTTCAAGAGGTGGTAAAAAACTTTTTTGGCAAAGAACTTAATAAGAGTGTTAATCCTGATGAGGTTGTTGCTGCCGGTGCCGCTATCCAAGGCGGTGTATTAAAAGGTGATGTTAAAGATGTTCTTTTGCTTGATGTAACTCCGCTTAGCCTAGGAATCGAAACACTCGGCGGTGTTGCAACTCATTTGATAGAAAAAGGCACTACAATTCCTGTTAAAAAATCTCAAGTTTTTTCAACAGCAGAAGATAATCAGCCGGCTGTTTCTATCCATGTAGTTCAAGGCGAAAGAGAGTTTGCAAAAGATAATAAATCTCTGGGTATGTTTGAATTAAGCGGAATTCCGTCTGCTCCAAGAGGCGTGCCGCAAATCGAAGTTACTTTTGATATTGATGCTAACGGTATTTTAAATGTTATGGCAAAAGACAAAGGAACCGGAAAAGAGAATAAAATTACTATAAGCGGAAGTTCTGGTCTTAGCGATGAAGAGATAAATAAAATGATTCAAGAGGCAGAGGCACACAAAGAAGAGGACAAAAAGAGAAAGCTTGCCGTAGAAGCTAGAAATCAAGCAGATGCCTTGATTCACCAAACAGAAAAAACTTTAGCAGAAAGCGGAAGTTCGGTAAGCAGTGATGACAAGGCTGTTATTGAAAAAGCTGTAAACGAACTAAAAGAGCTTTTGAAAAATGAAAATGCCACAAAAGAGCAGATTGACGAAAAGATAAAATCTTTGACGGAAGCTAGCCATAAAATGGCGGAAGCTATGTATAAAAAAGAGCAATCAGGCGGCGCAGATCATCAAAGCGGTGCAAAAAAGTCAGACGATGATGTAATTGATGCGGAAGTAGAGTAAGACACATTTTCAAATTCGGATTTTATAAATCCGAATTTGCCAAGTTAAAATTTTATAGAAAGATAAAAACTAATACTGAATCTGCTATCGTCTGCTAGGTAATTATTTTTTTTGTAGATAGCATATGGCGGTTTTGTGGTGGTTTCGTATTCGCTTTTTGGAAGCCAATCGTGATAAACCCACTGGATAAATTTTAGCATATCTCCTTGTTCGCCTTCTAAGTCAAACTTTGCGTAAATACCATCAAGAATATTAAATTTCGGCAGTCTATCGCTTTTTACTTTTACCCCGTTTTCTACAACTATGCACGCCACATATTGACATTCTGCAAGAGGTGTTATGGTTGGATTGTCGTGAAAAAGAGCAATTTGCCTATACTCTGTTATGTTGTTGCTAAAAACCCAAGTTTGCAGCTTTTGCCAAGTCTGCTTTATCTGTGAGTTATAGCCACTGTGTCTTATATAGTAACACTCTATAAAAGGCATTTTTACGATAGTTGGCTCTATGTGGTCAAATTTTGCGGTTGATTTTTT
>JAUPLZ010000045.1 GCA_030836705.1 Campylobacterota bacterium | reverse complement strand
CTTGAGAAAATGCTTCAAAGATTTTAGATTTTTGCTCACTTGTAACACCTATACCGCTATCTTGAATCTCAAATTTAACTCTTGTTTTTCCAATTTCACTTGAGCTAACTCTTCTAATGTTAACATTAATCGACCCGGCATTGTTGGTGAATTTAACAGCATTAGAAAGAAGATTGATGATAACTTCTTTAAGTTTTGTAGGGTCACCTTTAAGAGGAAATTCAAGGCTTGGGTCAATAAAACAACCAAGATTTATATGTTTTTCACTAGCTCTTACGGCATAAACTTCAACAGCACTTTCAAACTCTAAAATAGGATTGAATGCTATATGCTCGATTTCAAGCTTATTGCTCTCAATTTTAGAAAGATCAAGAATGTTGTTAATGATTTCAAGCAGATTTTCAGAACTTTTTTCAATAATATCAACAAATTCACTTTGCTCTTCTTTTAAGCCAGAATCTTTTAAAAGCTCTGTAAATCCAACGATACCATTAAGCGGAGTACGAATTTCGTGGGACATGTTCGCCAAAAACATTGATTTTGCTTCACTTGCTTCTTGAGCGGAGAGTTTGTCTCTTTTTGTCTGCTCGATAATCTGCTCTAAAAGCTCATATGCTAAGTCAGTACCTTCGGATGTATGAAGATTTATTTGTCTATTTGTTGAATCATAATCTTCAGCAACTTTTCCTAAAACGCTCTCAAGGTGTTTAATGTTGTTGGTAATCTCTTTTGCAAGGATATAACCAAGAATTGCAAGAATAATCGCGATAAGCCATACAGAGAGTGTGATTATAAGAACTTGCAGAGAGTTTTTTTGTACTCCGCTTGCTCTTTCATTCATAGCGTATAGAAGTAAGTTTTCTGCTTCGGAAATAATATTAATCTTCTCAGATAACATGGTAAACCAAATTCCGGAGTCAATCTCATACTTTCCACTGCTTGCAACTGAAATAATTGCTGTTCTTTCATTGTTTATATCTTCAAATAACTCTTTATTTTCTTCTTTTTTAAAGAGTGCATCTAGATTTGCGACTAAATTTTTATTATGTATTCCCTCATAATTAATAGCATCAGCTTTACCGATAATAGATATCCATTTGTTTAAATCTTCGCTCTCTAGTGCCGTTGAGCGAGAGATAATATATGCCAAATAACCTCTTTCAACTCCAGAAGCCTCTTTAGCATTAACCATTGAGATATATAAAGAGTAAAGTTCATTAATCTCTCTATCTACCTGATTATCAGAGATTTGCTCTAATTGCTTAATAAAAACTTTTTGAGCCGCAACATAAACATTCATAAACATTTCATTAAACTCTATTTTGTGTTCATCGATAAGTGACCTAGCAGCCTTAATTTTAGCCATAGACGCAATAACGCCATCTATGTTGGCACAAGCCAAACACTCTGATTTATCTGCACTGTCTTTATGTGTATGGAGTGTTTTGTTTTTTTGCGAATATTCAAGATATTTGGCTGTTTTTTCATCAACAACTTTTCGCTGTTCATTAAGAGATTTTAAAATATTTTCTGTTTTATTGCCAAGGTACATTGCACTCATACCGCGTTCTCTTGCAACATTACCGACTATTTCATTAAGGTGCTTGTTTTGATCTAGTTTGTCTTGAAGCTCTTGCGCCGCAGTGAACGCCACATAAGAGTTATAAAGATAGTAACTCGTTACTGAAAATAGAATAATAATTGGTAAAAGACTTATTACTCTTAATCTGTTTTTTAATCCAAGTTGCATTATTGATCCTCTTTTTTTGAAATTAAATCTAGTTTTAAAGCAATGCTTTTTACAAAGTTTTTTGCACTAGGCGAATCTGCTGAGTTGATGATAGCTTCTAGAGAATCATCAAAATCATGAATTCTCATATTTTCACTCATTCCTTTTAGTTTTATGGCAGCATTTTTACACTCTAGTAAATTATTTTTTTCAATTGAGTCACCCATTGCCATTGATAACACTTTTGTTTCATTTAAGTAATCTTCAAATAATTCATTAAAGCTCTCCACATCTAAGCCAATATCATGCGCTATCTTTTTTTTGTCATAGTTTAGTGTAGCTTCTGGAATTTCTTCTTGAATAACGCTCTCAAGTTCGGCTAGTGCCGATAAATTATCATCATCAACAAGATTTTCTTCAGCTATAATAGGCTTTTGTTTTAAAAATTCATCATCAGCTAGTTCAGGAATATTTATAGAATCAGGAACATCTGAATCGTTAATTTCTACAGCCAAGGGATTTTTGGTGTCGCTTGTTTTTTTAGCAGGGTTAAAGCTACTATCTTTAAACGACAGAACAAAATCTTCTTCAATTTTTTTAGGCTCATCAACGGCAATTTTAGGTTGAAATAGCGAGTTTTTAATGTTGCTTAGTTTATCTATGATTTTATAAAATCTATCTAAGTTTGCTATAATTTCATCATCATTACTTGATGTATTAATTGTTGTTAAAGCGTCTAGTGCATCTTCAATTCTAAGATTTGCGGCGACGCCTTTGAGTTTATGTGATTGTATTTTTAAATTATCACTGCTTCTGTTTTTTGCAGATTCATAAAGGTCATTTTTAAAACTATTCGCTTGAGCAATAAAATCTTGTACAAACTCTTCTACCAAATCGATTGGTAAACCAAGATCATCTGACGCAAAATGCGGATCATACACATAATTTACAAAATGATCATTCTCTATTTTGTAAGCATCTTTTTTTTCAACAATTTGCTTTTTAGGGGGTTCTTTAACGATAGGCTTCTCTTTTTCAACAACAGGTTCAACCACAATGTTTTGTTTTTTCTCTTCATCTATGTCAAGAGCTTTCTCGGCATCAAAGCCAAAATTAGGAGCTTCATCTTCATAAGCATCTTTAATTATATTTAAACTTAATTTATCATGTTCTGGTTCATGTTTCAAAGAAGGTATGAGTGGCTTGACTGATTCTTCAGCTTTTTGTTCTGCAAGGACGACTATTTTTTCATTTTGAGCTTGTGATAAACTTCTGATATTTGAGAGCTCTACTATATAAGCTTTTTGTGCTGGACTCTCAGCTAAATAGATTGTTTTAACATCTATGATTGCTGAATACTTTTTGCCCTT
>JAUPLZ010000044.1 GCA_030836705.1 Campylobacterota bacterium | reverse complement strand
TTGAGTGATATCAAAATTTCTTGAGCTATATTTTCGTGGTTTAACAAAAATTCTTCAAATGAATAGCTTTGAAAATTTGCTTGAAGTTTCATCTCGCAATACTCTCGCAAGGACAATATAGGGAGTTTGTGCATTGCATATCTTCTTGCAAAAGATGCATTTGTAATTTTAACCGCACTTGAACCAGAAAATAAAATCTTTATGTCCAAAAAATCATAAATAGATTTAAGTTCCTGTTCGAAGTTTTTTGCTTCGTGAATCTCATCTATAATTATGCATTTACCGCCGTGAGTATAAAAATACTCAGCAAATTCAAAAAGTGATACATTGGTAAAGAGTGGATGATCGCAGGAAATATAGACTATCTCATCAGTAGAAAAATCAAGCTCTTGGAGTACTTGCAACATCAAAGTTGTTTTACCAACACCCCTACTTCCATATATGCCAACAATTTTATCACTGCTGTTTTTTATAGCATCAAATAAAAATCGTTTGTATTTTGGAAGTGCACTTCTAAGCTTTTGGTTTGAAATATGCTTAATATTGCCAAAGAGTGAATTCATACTATCCTCATCGTATTTTAAATTAGACGATTTTACATTAAAATAGTTTAATTTACTATAATTTAAATAAAATAGCCTATTGACAACAAATCACTTCTTTTACTCAAAAGTTCTTTTTACTATCTACAAACTTTATCGCACTGTAAAGTAGAATTATTGCTGCAAAAAAACTAACTGCAATGTTTTGGCTGAAATAAACAATTGCAAAGAGAAGACAATTTATAAAAATAGACCGATTTGTTACTTTATAATGACTCCAACCTGCTTGTGTAAGTCTCTGGTAGGCGTGTTTTTTATGGGCTTGGCTAAGCTTTTCGCCGTTTCTCTTTCTTCTTAAAAGCGTGATAGTAGCATCAAACCAAAAAAGTCCAAAGAGAATAATCCACACCCAAAGATTTTCACTTTGCTCATTTGCGTAATAAATTGTAAATATTGCAACATTGTATCCAATGAGCGTGCTGCCCACATCTCCCATAAATATTTTTGCCCTGTTCCAATTCCAAAATAAAAATCCAAGTACCGCAACTGTCAAAACTATAAAGTGCACACCGCCAAAAAGCAAAAATCCTGCTACTGATAAAAAAACAGCTTCACTCCCTGCATAGCCGTTGATGCCATCTAAAAAATTATAGAGATTTATATACCAAACAATAAGCAAAAATGCAAAGAGATTTGTTATAGCTTGATTTTCTACTGTAAATATTCTAAAATTTAAACTCTCAAATCCGCCAAGAGCGACAAGAGCACCAAGAGCCACAATGGATTGAGTGACAAGCCTTACTTTTGGACTTAGCCCATATATATCATCAAAAAAGCTAACAAGCGAAATCACAACGCCCACAAGCAAAGCGTAAAAAAGGTTTGGCTCAATAAGCTCATAAAAATAGAGATAAAAAAGCCCTATAAACCAAGCTAGTGCAATGGCTATACCACCACCATGAGGAGTAGGAGTAGCATGAGAGCTTCTTTCATTTACTTCTGCTACTAAAGATTTTTTTATTGCATAATTTTTTATAAGGTATGTAATGGTAAATGATAAAATAAACAATACTAAATATAGCAACTATTTTTCTCCATGTATCATAAACTTAATTCCATATTCTACACTGTATGTATTTTTCAGATTTAATTTCACTTTAGTAATCCTGCTATCCACTTCTAAACTTCCATAAAGTCGCTTATAAAATGATGGCTTAAGAAGCTTTAAAATTGTTTCAAAAAATGGCATTTTTATCAAGTAAACTTTTTTATTCAGCTCTTTTGCTATCAACTCAACAAGCCTTGTAGTACTTAGTGGCTCATCATCTGAGGCCAAGAAAATGTTTCTAGAACCTGAATCAAGTTCACGATAACTATCCTCCGTCATTGCATACTTAATACGGAATCCAATAACCTCATCTACCAAATGACAAAGATTTCCGACATAGACCATACTTCTCTTATTTTTTATACCACCAAATGGCAAAATAGGTACTTTTTGCACCAAACTTATAAGGTTTTTGATATTCGCTTTTGCTCCATAGCCATAAATTATAGGAGTTCTTATGATACTTATCTTAAAGTCATTGGTTTCTAGTTCTAACAGTTTATTTTCAGCTCTTAGTTTACTTTTTCCGTACTCATCTTCAGGGTGACATACACTATTTTCGGTATAACTATCATTGCGAGCAGAGCGTAGCAATCCAACATTGGTCTCTTCACCATATACTTTGACTGTGCTCATAAATATAAAATGCCTAACACCTGAAGCTTTTGCTTTTGTTGCCAAATCAAGGGTTTGAGTTACATTTACTCTTTCATACTCATCAGCACTCGCCCCACCCATCTGATGCACAAGAGCTGAGAGATGAAAAACTACATTTACCATTTTTAAATCAAGTAAATTAAAATCATCATGTAAAAATGAAAATTTTTGTATTTCATATTTGGAACTATATTTATCAACAAAATAGTTTCCAACGAAACCGTTTGAGCCAGTCAGTAGCATTTTCTTCATCTTACGCCGTTTTCTATTTTTAAAAATTCTTTTTGCAATTCATCATAAAAATACTTTTGTGAATATCTATCTACAATACTTTTTCTTACATTATTTTTGATACGACTATAATACTCTCTATCTATAATAAATTTTTCAATTTCATTATATAAACTTATCTCATCTTTTTTATTTACAAGTACCCCGTTCTCTGTATGTCTGATTATTTCATTGCAACCGTTAATGTTTGTCGCTACAAGCGGTACTCCATAACTTCCAGCTTCAATCAAAACATTAGGCAAACCTTCTCTATAAGATGGTAATACAAATAAATCTGAAATAGCCAAGTAAAGTCTGATATCTTCTTGAAATTCTTTATAAATTATAGTTACATCTGATTCTATAATTTTTTTTGTTACCCTAGAAATTGGATTTAATTCATCTTCAAAATCTCCAATAAGCAAAAGCTTGATGTTTGTATATTTTTGTTTTAGTTGTTCAAAAACAGATATCAATTCATTAATACCTTTGTCTTTTACAATTCGTCCAACAAAAGTCAAGACAAAATCATTTTCTTCAATTTTGTTTTCATGCCTTATTTGTAATTTTTCTTCCTTGCTCATAGTATCGCTAAAATAGTTCACATCGACACCATTTACTGAACCTTTGCCTATCACATTTACATTTTTTTTAGTTAATTTTTTTATTTCACTAATCAAATTAAAACTATTACAATAAAGATTTGTAGCAAACATGTATGTAAGTTTTTCTGTAAACATTAAAATTTTTTTCCTTATGCCTTGCGCTTCTAAGTGTGGCAATCCTACAACACTATGAATTCTATTTGG
>JAUPLZ010000043.1 GCA_030836705.1 Campylobacterota bacterium | reverse complement strand
CTACGCTTTCGCGCTAGCATTTGCTACTTTTTTTATAAAAAGTACCTCAAAAAAGCGTATTGCGGTTGTGTTTTTTAACGCAATTTTTTTTACTCTCATTGGCTAAAAATCAAAAACTCATCTTTTGATTCAAACAGTTTGATTTTCTTTACGCCAATGCTCGAAAAAATTACTAAAACACAAAGCAATACAAAGAAGATGAATTGTTTTAATTCGCTACTCTATATTGAAAAATGCCAGAGAAATCAACACACACCGACTGCGGGGCAAGCTCGCTTTCGTGCCTAAGCAGATATTTATACTAAACTTACCACTTTTTAGATATCATCGCAAAAAAAATTTTAGGCTATCCATGGATATAAGAAAAGCTTTTTTAGATTATTTTGCGAGCAAAAATCACACTATAAATGAGAGTGCGCCTTTGGTGCCGGATGATGCAACTTTGCTCTTTACAAACGCAGGAATGGTGGCATTTAAGCCGGTTTTTACAGGCGAGGTGCCGACTCCAACGCCTCCAAGAGCGACGAGTTCCCAGCTTTGTCTAAGAGCGGGCGGAAAGCACAATGACCTTGATAATGTAGGATATACCGCTAGACATCATACTCTTTTTGAAATGCTTGGTAATTTTAGTTTCGGCGATTATTTTAAAGAAGAAGCTATTGATTTTGCGTGGGAGTTTATAACAAAAGTTGTAGCTCTTCCAAAAGAAAAACTATGGGTTTCAGTGCATGAAAGCGATGATGAGGCTCACAAGTTATGGCAAAAGCATGTACCGGTTGATAGAATTGCAAAAATGGGCGATAAAGATAATTTTTGGCAGATGGGTGATACTGGACCGTGCGGACCGTGCAGTGAAATATATTATGACCAAGGTGCGGAAAAGTTTAACTCTAGCGAAGATTATTTTGGTGGAGACGGCGATAGGTTTTTGGAGATTTGGAACCTTGTTTTTATGCAGTATAACCGCACTGAAGACGGCGTGCTTCATTCGCTTCCAAAGCCTTCTATCGATACAGGAATGGGGCTTGAGAGAATCACTGCTATAAAAGAGGGCAAGACAAGCAACTACGATACAACCCTTTTTATGCCTATTATAGAGGAGACTTCAAGACTTATAGGCAAAAAATACGAGTATAGTTCGGGCGCTAGTTTTAGAGTTATAGCCGATCACATAAGAGCCGTTACTTTTTTAATCTCGCAGGGCGTTACATTTGACAAAGAGGGCAGGGGATATGTTCTAAGACGAATACTAAGAAGAGCCGTAAGACATGGATATATGCTTGGGTTTAACGAGCCGTTTATGTATAAGCTTGCAAAAGTTGTGATAGATTTAAATAGCTCTTCGTATCCGTATTTAAATGAAAAATTACACATTGTTCAAGAGCAGATAAAGCTTGAAGAAGAGAGATTTTTTCAGACTATCGAACATGGAATGAAGCTCTTTGAAGAGGCGCTTAAAACTACGAAAGGCACTTTTGACGGGAAAGTTGCTTTTAAGCTTTACGATACATTTGGATTCCCTCTTGATTTAACCGAAGATATGCTTAGAGAGAAAAAAATAGCACTTGATCATGAAGGTTTTAATAATGAGATGAAAGCCCAAAAAGAGAGGGCAAAAGCCGCATGGAAAGGCTCAGGCGATGCCGCAAAAGACGGTGATTTTAAAATAGCGCTTGAAAAATTCGGAGAAAATAAATTTGTAGGTTATGAGACAACTCTTCACAAGAGTAGAGTTCTTGCTCTTTTCGACTCTCAAATGAAAATTTGCAATCAAATTGATGCAAATAGCGAGGGCTGGATAATGCTTCAAGAAACCCCTTTTTATGCTACAAGCGGCGGACAAAAAGGCGATACCGGCACGCTTGAGGGTTTTGCTGATGTGGTCGAAACAGAGAAGTTTTTCGGCTTAAACCTTTCGCACATCAAAACAACCAAAAAAATCTCAACAAGCGATAGTGTTATAGCAGTTGTAAGCGATTTAAGAAAAGAGATAGCAAGACATCATTCAGCCGCACATCTTCTTCATGCGGGACTTGCTAAGTTTTTGGGTGAAACCGCCCAACAAGCAGGAAGCAGTGTCGAAGCCAATAGACTTAGATTTGATTTTAGCTACCCAAAAGCGCTCACAGATGAACAAATAAGCGAAATTGAAAAGTGGGTAAATAATCAAATAGCTTATGAATCAAAAGCCGTAACAAAAGAGATGAATATAGAAGATGCCAAAAAATCAGGCGCAAAAGCTCTTTTTGGTGAAAAATACGGTGAAAAAGTGCGAGTTGTAACTATTGGCAGTGATTCGGTTGAGTTTTGCGGCGGAACGCATGTGCAAAATATCGGCGAAATCGGTGCATTTATAATCACAAAAGAGTCAGGCGTAAGTGCCGGCGTGAGAAGAATTGAGGCTATTTGTTCGCAGGCGGCTTATGGTTATACAAAAGAGCTTCAAAAAGAGATAGAAGAGGCGAAAGCGGTTTTAAAATCAAAAGAGCTTATCTTAGGTGTTAAAAAACTTCAAGAGCAGATAAAAGAGCTAAAAAATGAGTTAAAAACCGCTCAAAACATGGTAAAAAGCGAAGTAAAATCAGAGCTTGTAAAAGGTGTGAATATTGTTGTAGATTCTGTAGAAAGCGGTGATATTCAAAAATTAATAGACGATGCGAAGGCAAAACACGAAAAAGTAGCCATACTTTTAATGCAAAAAAATGAAGACAAGGTAAGAATAGCTGCCGGAACCAAAGGGTGTGATATTCATGCCGGAGAGTGGCTAAAATCACTTTCAACCGTGCTTGGCTCAAAAGGCGGAGGCAGAGCCGATTTTGCAAGCGGCGGCGGAACAAACCTAGATGGAATCGAAGAGGCAAAAAAAATTGCAAAAGCCTTTGTAGTTGAAAAACTCTAAAGGTTAAAAATGCTTGTTTTAGCATCAGCGTCAAAAACAAGAGCCGATATTCTTAAAAAGTGCGGTATTGATTTTATTCAAAAAATAACAACCGCCGATGAAGAGAGCATCAAAACCAACTGCCCGAAAGCCTTTGTATATCTTGCTACAAAGCTCAAAATGAAACATGCGCTAGAGGATTTTAAAAATGACAAAAAAATCCTCTGTGCCGATACTGTCGTAACCACTCAAAACAAAATACTAAGAAAAGCAACAACAAAAGAAGAAGCAAGAGAGATTTTAAGGCTCCAAAGCGACAGTAAGACAGCTATTTTGACATGCACCATGTATCATACTGATAAGTTGGATTTTACGGATTTATCAGCAACTATTTATGAGTTTGATAGATTTGAAGAAGAAGATATGGAAAATTTCTTACAAAGCGGCGCATGGGAAGGAAAGGCGGGTGCTTGTATGGTTGAGGGTTTTTGCAAACCGTATATCAAATCTGTTACAGGATATGAGAGTTGTGCTATGGGGCTTACGATAGAAAAACTCAAGCCGTTTTTGTGAAAAATTGACAAAATACATATAATAAAAGTATAATTTTTATACTTAGTGTGGAGTGCTAATGAAGTTTGAGTATGATTACAACAAAAGCTGCGCCAATAAAGAAAAGCACGAGATAGATTTTGAAGAAGCCAAAGAACTTTGGAGTGATAGTGAAGCTGTGAGTATTCAAGCAAAAAGCGATACTGAGTTACGCTTCGCTCTTATTGCAAATCTAAAAGAAAAAATTTGGATAGCATTTTATACGATAAGAGGCAGTGATATCGTAAGGCTTATATCCGTAAGAAGGGCTAGAGAAAATGAAGAAAGGATCTACAATGAAAGCCGAAGAGCTTGATAAAATATTTGATGATGGTATTGATATTAGCGAGTATTTAGATATGTCAACAATAAAAAAAGCTAATATGCAGACAAAAAAGGTAAATGTTGATTTTCCTGAGTGGATAATCAATTCACTAGATCAAGAGGCAAAAAAAATAGGTGTCACAAGGCAATCAATCATCAAGATGTGGATAGCTCAGAGGCTAAAAGCCGAGAAATCCGGACAATTTGCAAGCTAATAATCAATTCATCAGCATGTACGAAAAGTCACTCGAAGCGCTAAAAAATTCATCTCGTTTTAGAGAGAGAAAGCTTTTTGATGAAAACCTTATCGACTTTGCATCAAATGATTATTTAGGTTTAAGCGAAAACAAAAAACTTCTAAAAAAAGCCTATAAAAAAGTAAAAAAATACAAAAATTTTGCACCAAAAGCCTCTTTGCTTGTCAATGGCTATCATCCTATTCATAAAGAGTTTGAAGAGAAGCTGTGCAGGTTAAATGGCTTTGAGTCTGGAATTGTCGCAGGCAGCGGTTTTTTGGCGAATTTAGCGCTCTTTGAAGCTCTTCCTAGAAAAGGAGATTTGCTTCTTATGGATGAAGAGTTTCATGCAAGCGGGATTGTAGCATCAAAACTAACACAAGCGAAAGTGCTTACATTTAGACACAATGATTACAAAAACGCAAAAGAGCTTATGGAGTCAAATAGTTATAAAAACCTTTTTATTGCCGTTGAGGGTGTTTATTCAATGGGCGGTGACCTTGTAAAAAAAGAGTTTTTTGAGCTGGCTGATGAAAAAAATGCGGTTCTTGTAGTCGATGAAGCGCATAGCTGTGGGGTTTTGGGCGAGAATCTTCTTGGCATATTTGAATATTACGGCATAACCCCAAAAGCAAATCACATAAAAATGGGCACGCTTGGAAAGGCACTTGGAAGTTATGGAGCTTATATACTTGCTAATAAAGAGACGGTTTCGTTTTTGGAAAACAGGGCAAAAAGTATTATTTATGCGACAGCGCCTAGTCTATTTGATATAGCACTCGCTAGCGTGAATCTAACTTATATCACAAAAAAAGCTCAAAAATTTCATGATTTATACTTAAAAGCAATCGAAATTGCGCACAAAGAAACCGGCATAAAAACAGAGTCGTTAATACTTCCAATCCCGATGAAAAGCTCAAAAAGCGTACTTGATGCGCAAGAAAAACTAGCAAAAGAAGGGTTTGTGGTCGGAGCAATAAGACCGCCTACCGTAAAAATCCCAATTTTGCGAGTGATTTTAAGGCTAAATGAGTTAGAAAATCTAGAAAAAGCGCTAAAGATTATAAAAAATATATGAGTTTTGGATAATCTGCTTGTAAAAGCTACTCTTTGCCTTTTTAAAGCAGCCTTGTCTTAGAGTGTCCTAAATTGCTCTATCTGTTCTTTTGTTTTTAGATTCAAATGATCTACTTGCGATATTTTCGCCCCTATTTCATCAATATTTTTAGAAATATCCTCTGAATATAGTTTAATATTTTCTATCTCTTTGACACTTGTTTGGACATTATCGATAATTCTTTTTGAGGAGTCTTCAAATTTTATAATGCTATTTTTTGCGCTATCCATTAGCTGAGTTGATGTTATGATGACATCTTTTGCATGATTCGCTGTATGTGTAAGTTTTTGGATAGATTTAGAATTGTGAGAAGCTTCAATGCAAAAATTATCGATTTTTTTAACAATTTCGCTTATTGTCTGGTTGATTTGAACAAGGCTGTTTTGGGTTTTTTCTGCTAAGTTTCTAACCTCATCTGCTACAACCGCAAATCCCCTTCCGTGTTCTCCTGCTCTTGCCGCTTCGATTGCAGCATTTAAGGCTAAGAGGTTTGTTTGGTCGGCAATATCTGATATAACAATTAAAATATTTTTTATGTCGTTCGCGTCTTGAGATAGCTTATTTAATTGCTCAACTAGCTCATTCTCTGATTTTGCATTTTCTGTTGCTTTGTTTGAAATATCTATTACTGAATTTTGAGCATCAAATAATTTTTGATTAGCTGCAAGAAATTGCTCATTTACGGTTAAAATTTGGATTTTAAAGTCCTCTATCATATTTTTAACTTCGATTATTTTTTGAAGCGAATCGTGAGAGTAGTTTTTGGAAAAAGTAGATTTTTGACCTATCTCCAAAGAAGAATTTGATAACTCTTTAGTGTGATTAAAGTTTAGCGTTATTGATTCTTTTGTGTTGTTAAGAGCTTGTGCGGCGGACTGAAAAAGGGAGTTAAGACTTTTTGAGATTTCTCCTATTTCATCATTCGATGTTATATTGAATTTATATGTAAAATCTTTATTGGAGGCTGCAAAATTAATATTTTTTGACATGCCAATCAAATGCTTGGATAGGTTTTTTGCTATTAGATATGAAATGGTCATTGAAATTATTAAAATAATCAAACCCACAAATAAGCTTTGAAGCATAACTTTTTGTAGCTCTTCATTTACATAATCTGTTTTGATATCGCTTCCAATAATATAAATCCTGCCTTTTTGAGACTCAAAAGACGATAAGAAAGATCTAAAATTACCGTATTTATCTATAGTGTCTTCAAAAAAACTATTATTTTTAATAAATCCGTTTTTGATTCCTTCGCTAGCTTCGTATTCGGTGAAGAAAGTATCATAGCTTTTATCTTTTATTTCATCATCGGTGGCGCTGCTAATTACTGTAAAAATTTTACCTTTTTCTTCAACCATTAAATATACATATTCAAGATTATTTTTTTTGGTAAATTCACTTAGCTGGAGCATTATTTTATTATATTCATCGTCTTCAATCGGGGTTTCTTGGGTGTATTTATCTATAAAATCACTCCCGAGTTTCATATTTGTAGCATAAACAGCCTCGGTAAGTTTGCTTTCGATGTTTGACAATAGATACTGTTTGTCTACAACATAGGTAAAAATTGTATAAAAAAGGATAGAAACAAAAGATAACATTGTGGAGAAGATAAAGATTTTTGACTGAATTTTCATAGTAGCTCCATTAAAGTTTAAAAATTAATAACTATCCGAAATGATTTCAAATTCAATATTTTTACTAGTTGCGTCATATACTTTAAATTTGAAATTTTTATAGACTAAAATATCGCTCTCTTTTAGGTCGTAAGCGATTCGCTCGCTAAAACCAGGTTTGATTTGATTTATCTCTCTTTTGATATCTTCAACATTTATGTAATACTCTTTGTACATCAAATATACGATATCGTTGAGTCTTCCTGCGTATGATATTTCGTAAAGTTTGCTATTTAAAAGCCCTAAATAAAAAGGCTGTTCTTCAAAAACTCTTTCGTCTTTTGGAAAATACTTATTGCCGTTGATTATTTTTCCGTTATTGTCAACTTTTATGGAGAAAATCTCGTGTTTGTCTATGATGACAAAATAGCTTTTGTCCCTTTCGTCAAAAATCCCGTCATACGGCGGTTTTATCGGTATATAAAACTCCTCTTTTTTTAGCCTAGCTTCAATATCGATAATAGGATTAAATTTCATATCTTCTACTAAATTACTGCCGACTTTTACTAGATTTTCACCAACATTAACTTTTTTTATATCTCTAACTTCATAATTTTTTATATCGACTGTCTTTGTCGTGCATCCAAAAAAAAGAATCAATACTATAAATGCAAACAAAAACACTTTTTTCATAAAACCCCTCATTTAAGTATTATTCGGCAAGGTCAATATCGGAAATACCGAGCATAACTTTAACCATTTTTATTTAGCATGGGTATAGTAAAATTTACTCATAATTTGAAAAAAGGTCCAAAAAATGATATTTACAGCACCGCATAAAGAGGGTAGTATAAAATTTTTGCTTTTAGGTAGTGGAGAGCTTGGAAAAGAGATAACTATAGAAGCGCAAAGACTAGGTATAGAAGTAATTGCGGTTGATAAATATTCAAATGCTCCGGCGCACATGGTGGCAAATAAATCGTATGTAATTGATATGAAAGACAAAGACCAAGTTTTAGGAGTTATAAAAGAAGAAAAGCCTACTTATATTCTTCCTGAAATCGAAGCTATCAATATCGAAGCGCTTTTTGAAGCAGAAAAACTAGGCTTTACAGTAATTCCAAATGCAGAAGCCGTAAACAAAACAATGAACAGGAAAAACATAAGAAAATTCGCAGCCGAAGTGCTTGGCGTAAAAACTAGCAAATATACATTTGTAAAAACTCTCGAAGAGCTAAAAAAAGCAGCAAAAGAGATTGGATTTCCTTGTCTTGTAAAGCCGATAATGTCAAGTTCCGGTCACGGTCAATCTGTTTGTAAAAACATAGAAGATGTTGAAAAAAGCTTTAATATAGCGCAAGAAGAAGCGAGGGGTGATGCCAGCGAGCTTGTCGTTGAGGAGATGGTGAAGTTTGATTATGAGATTACGCTTTTGACCGTTAGAACCGAAAAAGAGACTATTTTTTGTCCGCCGATAGGACACACTCAGCTAAATGGTGATTATATCTATTCATGGCAGCCAAGAAAAATGGATGATGATATATTAAGTAGAGCAAAAGAGATTGCAAAAAAAGTTACCGACGGTTTAGGCGGCAGAGGTGTTTTTGGCGTTGAGTTTTTTATAAAAGGCAATGAGGTTTACTTTAATGAGCTAAGCCCAAGACCGCACGATACCGGAATGGTTACTATGATTACTCAAAGTCAAAGCGAGTTCGCACTTCACACTAGGGCTGTTTTGGGGCTTCCTCTTGATTTTTCGTTTTTAACCCCCGGTGCGAGTGCAGCTTATAAAACCGCAAGCGAGTCTCTTAATCCGCGAATAGAAATTCCGGAGTCGGCGTTTACGAAAAATTCATATGTTAGACTTTTTGGCAAGCCGGAATCTCATGCTGGAAGAAGAATGGCAGTTGTGCTTGTGAGCGATGAGGACCCTGATAAGGCAAAAGAAAAAGCAAAAGAAATAGTTGAACAGATAAAAGATATTTAATTGGTGCTGCTTGGTTCGACCGGTTCTATCGGCGTAAATGCATTGGCTATCGCTAGACGGTTTGGTATAAATGTCGAGGTCTTAGTAGCCGGCAATAATTCTACTCTTTTGCAAAAGCAAATCGATGAATTTAAGCCTTCAAAAGTTGTTGTCTCAACCAAAGAGGTTTTAAAAAAAATCAAACACGACAATATAAGTTATGGCGAAGAGGCTATATTAGAAGCTATCGAAGAATCAAAAAGCGAGGTTGTCGTAAATGCGCTTGTCGGTTTTTTGGGACTTAAACCTACTCTAAAAGCTATTGAGTGCGGTAAAAAGCTAGCACTTGCAAATAAAGAGTCTTTGGTGGTTGCAGGCGCTTTTATAGATACTGCCAATATCACTCCGATTGATAGCGAACATTTTGGGCTTTGGTATCTTCTTAATCAAAGAAAAATAAAAAAAATGACCATCACGGCAAGCGGCGGCGCATTTAGAGACAAGAGTTATGAGTTTATGAAAAATGCGACGCTTGAAGATGTGTTAAAACATCCAAACTGGTCAATGGGGCAAAAAATCACCATCGATAGCGCCACTATGATAAACAAAATGTTTGAGCTTATAGAAGCGCATTGGCTTTTTAAAGATAAGTTCCAAAACGCTCCGGTTTTTGATGCGATTATTGAAACAAAATCAATAATTCATGCTTTTGTTGATTTTTTTGACGGTAGCACAACTGCGCATTTAGCCTATGCGGATATGAAGCTTCCTATTGCTTTTGCCCTTGGATTTGGCGATAAAGAAGAGATTTTAAAACCGATTGATTTATGTGAAATAGGCTCTCTTGAATTTCGCAAAATTGATACGCAAAGATATATCGCATGGGAGATAAAAGACGATATTCTAAAAAATCCAAAAAAAGGCGTTATTATTAATGCCGCTAATGAGATGGCGATAGAGAAGTTTTTGAAAAAAGAGTGTGGATTTTTGGATATTCCAAAAAAAATAATTGATGCATATGGTAAGTTCGAGTGTGTTAAGCTTCAGTCGATTGATGATGTATTTCAAACTGATGTTGAAGTTAGAGAGTATGTTAAAAATACATAGTTTAAGATAAAAAGGGAGCAAATATGGATAATAAGAATTATGATAGTTTGGCTATTTCTATGGCAAATCAGATAGAGTCGGATATGGAAAAAGATCTATTAGCTCCATTTATTGCAGGTGTTTATTTTTCAAAATATGATCTTTTGGGGATTGCGGAAAAGTTTGATGCGACAAAAAGAATAGACGATAGAAAAAAAACACTCAAAGAGATTTTTAAGTATGTTGATACAAAAGAGGATTTAAAAAAACTGCTTACTCTTTTTTTGGAAAAAATAGATGGCGACATAGCTGTTTTTAAAGAGATAGAAAGTAATTATAAATACTCGGATACAATAACTCACGAATGGACAAGTAAAGCCAATTTGCTAAAAGAAAAGATAGATAATTATCTAAAAAGTTGCTAGGATATCTATTTTTTCTTGCGGAATTTTGACCACTTTGCCATCTCTTATGTAGGCTAAATTTACAGTTGCTCTAAAAATAAGTTCATTTTCTTTGTATATTTGTTGAAGTAGTGTGCAAGAGGCTTTTTTGGACTCAAAAAGGGTGGTTTTAACGGTCAAAATATCACCGAGTTTTGCACTGGATAAAAAATCGGCTTCTACTCTTCTTACTACAAAATGCCCGTTTTCATCCATCGGGTTTTTTCCGATTTTGAAAAAAATCTCACTCCTTGCTCTCTCGCAAAAGTTTAAATAGTTTGAGTGATATACTATCCCGCCCGCATCAGTATCTTCGTAATAGACTCGTATTTGCACCATCTAAACCCCTATATAAGGCACTTTGACGACTAAGAGTTAGCTAATGTGTCAAAAATTGTGCCTTTTTTCTAAAAATAAAGCTCTTTGTTTTCTCTCGTTTTTGTTGTGAGAAATGCTATAAGCCTTTGCATATGTTTTTAATGTGATGTCAGAACTTTTATGTCCAAGTATTCTACTTACCCACAAAATATCTTCTCCTTCGCTAATCATCATTGTTGCAAAAGAGTGTCTAAGCTGATATACTGCTTTGAAGATTGGTAAATTTTAACAAACTACTCTAAAAAACAGGGTCTGTTTTTTATGTTTTTCATCATGTTTTTGATAATTTAAAGAGTTGATGATTTTAAATTGCTCAAGAGCAAATGTAATAGCATGATTGCTTGAACTATGCCTACTTTACAAATTAAATGTATGATTTTTTGCATCCCTAATTCTACACTAAGTAAATCACATATAAAAATTTTATTAAAAAGATGATATTGCTATTTTAAATAATTAACTCATTTTACTAAAAATTGGCCAAGTTTAATTTGTAAGGTTTCGGCCCTCAAGAACTAGCAGAATCGCCTCTGCCGTTGGGTATAAGCATAAAAGATTAGTAATGCAACCGCCTTGGAAATATTCTAACAGCAATCTAGTTTTATTAAATAAATTATGTTAATATCGCATATTAAATCGACTATAAACCGATTAAATATGCAAAGGAAGCATAATGAGAGAGTTGGAGAGAGTATTAGACAATTACCCATCAAGAATCATAGAACATGCAACCGTCTCATCGCTGCTAGAAAATTTAGGCTACAAAAGAATCAATGATAAAATAGTTCAGCTCAAAAATAAAGACATTTTAACACCTCTTAAAAGCGGGTATTATATTTACAATCCGTTGCATAACAATACTCTAGTATCCAAAGAGATAATTGCAAATGTACTTTTAGGACCATCATATGTGTCGCTTAATTTTGCATTGTGGTTTCATGGACTCATACCTGAGAGTGTTTATGAAATCACTTCTATCACTACTAAACGCTCAAAATCTTTTGAGACACCGTTTGGAATATTTAGCTATGCTCAAATCAAAAAAGAGCTTTTTAATATCGGTTTAGAAATTAAAACTTCTAAAAATGGCAATTTTATAATAGCTGGCAAAGAAAAAGCCCTATGTGATAAAGTTTATTTTACAAAGGATATAGATTTACGAAGTCAAAAAGTTATGATGGAATTCTTAGAAGATGACTTACGAATCGATATGGAAGAATTAGAAAATTGTGATATGAGCATTTTTGAAGAGTATTCTAAAATCAGCAAATCAAAAAAAATAGAAGTTCTTACGAAAGTTATACAAGGATTGCAAAGATGAATATTATAGAGCAAATGTTAAAAAAATATGATCCACAAAGCGAAAATGAACTCATCAATGCACTTAAAGAGATATTTCAAGAGATAACACTTCTTGGGCTTTACCGAGGCGGTTTTTTTGATAAGGCTGCTTTTTATGGAGGTACTAGTCTTCGCATTCTTTATGGATTAGAGAGATTTTCAGAAGATTTGGACTTCTCACTCCTAGAAAAAAACAGAGAGTTCGATATAGAAAAATACTTTCCAAGTGTTGTGAATGAATTTGAAGCTTTAGGTATTGAAATAAGCTTGAATAAAAAAAGCAAATCGACTGACACGAACATAGAATCGGCATTTTTAAAAAATGACACATCTATCCATACGCTCAACATTGAAGCCAATGGCTTAAAAAATATCCATAGCGGGCGAAAGATTAAAATCAAACTTGAAGTGGATACCAATCCGCCACTCAAATTTCAAACAGAGTCAAAAACACTTCTAATGCCTATAACTTTTAATGTAAGAACTATGACCTTACCAAATCTCTACGCCGGCAAGATACATGCACTTTTATTTAGAAGCTGGAAAACTCGTGTAAAAGGGAGAGATTGGTTTGATTTTGAGTGGTATGTCAAAAACAATACCCCGCTAAACCTAGAGCATCTATGCCAACGAATGAAAGAGAGTGGCAACTTTGATAAAGATGTTTTAACTAAACAAGAGTTTGCCGAGCTGCTTAATACCAAAATAGATGCTCTAAATGTAGAACAAGCTATTAATGAAGTAAAAGGATTTGTCAAAGATGTACGAGTGTTTGATTTTTGGTCAAAAGAGTATTTTAAACTGTTGGCTTCAAAGGCGATGTTTGTTTAAATTAATCTAAAATATATGCACGAGCGACACAAGAAAAGCTCTAAAAGTCGCTTCTTTTTAGTATATTTCCAACTTCATCATATTCAAATGCAATCGTTCTGCCGTCTGAATAAGCGGCTTTTTTAATCCGCCCCAATTCGTCATAGCTATATTCTACTTCCAGTTCTGCTTTGCTTAGTTTTCTTTGCTCACCAACTATCGCCGATGCGCCTTTTTGTTTGCTTATAACAACCCTTCTATTTAAGGTTTTTCCTTCCTCTATCGAGTTATCCGCAACTGGAATATCAGAACCGGCACCAATGCAAGTAAATCTTGATTCTTCCAAGTCGTGCTTTTTTGTCAGATAATCCTTGACTTCACACGCTCTTTTTTTGCTAAGTTCTCTGTTTTTTTCCTCTTCTCCGCTTGCGTCGCTATGTCCTGTTATATCAAATACTTCGTTTTTCAAACCCTCTTGAATTTTTAAAAGCGGCGCTAGGTTATCAAGAAACTCTTTTGCTCTTTGTGACAATTCATAAGAGTTGCTTTCAAAGTAAATTTTTTTTTCAAGCTGTATTGCGTCGTTTGAGAAAATTAAAGATAATAAAAATTGAAAAAAGAGTATTTTTTTTATCAAAACAAATAACTTGCACTAATAATATAAGAACTAGTCTCTCTTGACATACCGAGGTCTACAATGCTGACACTTTCATTCGCAATTGTCCAATATATCATACTTTTTCTATAGGAAAAATCTATTTCAGTATTATCACTAACTTCATAGCCAACCCCCACTCTTGCATGATAGGCAGAGCCGTCATAGTTATAACCATCAGCATCAAGTCTTGCTATAGAATACCCTAATCCCACATATGGATATAGTGCTCTTTGAAGATTTATAGACCAATCCATATGAAGACCATGAAACGAAATAACCGCATCATCGCTATCAACGGCTCTTTCATACTCATAATATGCCCTGTTTTTTGTTTTTGATTTATAGCCAAACTGCATCACAAAAGCACTCGCCTCTTTGTCTTCGTCGGATGAAAGCTTATGGGTTTGAGTAGATAATCCTAGCGATATAAAAGTCCCGCTATGATAAACAGAATCTGCGATTTGTTCCTTTTGCTCCATAAGATTTGGAGCAGGAGAGTCAAGATTGTCGACTAAAAGCTGAGGAACCTCCTCCGGCTCATCAAATTTCTCATTCCAAGCTATTCTTGTTACTCTAAAAAGCTCTTGCTCATCCATCAAAAGCTCGGCATTTACATCTGTCTTTATCTCATAAAAAAACCCGCTACTATTGTTTGAGTAGCTTAATATATTGGTCTGAACCCCTATTTTTATATCTTTATCATCTAGCCCTAAATTGCTATCTTTTGCCTTCTTTATCATTGTTTTAAAAGACTCTTTTTCAGCCTCTTTTTTTGCTCCGTTATATGCTTTTTTTTGGCACTCCGTAAGCTCTAAATCCTTGCAGCTTTGAGCATAATAGCCTACCGCCATCTCAGGCTGCGATAAGATATTTGAGAGGGTTTTGTGTTTTTCTTTTGCAAGTTCATATGACAATATATAGTGCTTTTCTATTAGCACTTTACATTTAT
>JAUPLZ010000408.1 GCA_030836705.1 Campylobacterota bacterium | reverse complement strand
CAAAGCTGCTAAAAATGAATACCTTATTTTTATCGACGGGGATTGTATCACTTACAGCACTTTTATCCAAGGACAAATTGAAAATGCACAAAAAATAATGGTGCTTTGCGGCAAACGGTTTGAGCTTGGAGCAAGATTTACCGATAAAATCAAAAATCATTTACTCACTCTGCTAGATTTGGAAAAGAAATTTCTATGGCATTTACCGTGGATGGTCAAAGATGGTGCTCGACACGTTGAAGAAGGATTTTATTTTCCATCGGGAAGCTTTTTAAGCAATAAAACCAAACGTTATGTCAACTACATTATCGGATGTAATTTTTCTTGTTATAAAGAGGATTTTTTAGCCATTAATGGTTTTGATGAGACCTATAAACTTCCCTCAGTAGGAGAAGATATCGATCTTGGGTGGCGATTCCGAGGGATTGGCATTGAACTGCGATCATGCAGAAACAACGCCTGCATGATGCATCTTTGGCATAAAAAACGGTTTGCCAAAGAAGAAGGAATCATCAACAACAAAATTTTAAAAGTTAATTTTGACAACAATACTTTCTTTTGCAAGAATGGGATCGTAAAATCATGATTAAAACATCTGCCTGTGTAGTTTTATACAATCCTGGCAGTGATATTTTTGAAAATGTTGCTACTTATGCGGATAAGGTAGATGAATTCATTATTGTTGACAATTCTGATATTCAACAAAAAGAAACCATTGATAAACTTAAGCTTCTGTATCCAAAATTAATTTATATCAATAATAATGCCAATCTTGGAATTGCTACCGCACTCAACATTGCCTGTGATACTGCCATTAAGCATGAATGCGATTGGATACTAACCATGGATCAAGACAGTCAATTTGTGAATTTTCAAGACTATCTCCACTGCCTCCAGCTACAAGCCAACAATATTGGTATCGCTTTGCTCGCACCAAATACCGGACGATTCAACAATAATGATATTCGCAACCATACTGCCAACTGTGAATCTGAAGAAAAATCATCCGTTATTACCTCAGGTAATTTTTTAAATTTGCACGTATTTAATTCAATTGGCAGATTTGACGATGCCCTTTTTATTGATGTTGTTGATTATGACTATTGCCTAAAAATTCAACTTGCAGAATGCAAAATTTTGTTCTTTAAAAATATCTTACTTAAGCACCAACTGGGAGATATGTATAAAAGAAAAAACCTCATTACTGGAAAAATTAAATTCAAAAGGGAACATAATCCGCAACGAGTTTATTATTTTGCTAGAAATTATTTGTATTTAGCGAGTAAATATGGGAAGAGAATCCCGCATGAAATTAACCTTTTAAAAGTTTTTAATATTGTATTTATTCATGAAATAACTAAAATTCTGCTCTACGAAGACCAAAAATTCAACAAAATATACGCAAAATTCGTAGGCTTATTTCATTTTCTGATTGGTAAACATGGAAAATATACCCTCTAATTGTCATGTCTCTTTTATAACTATAAATTACAACTCGTCTCATCATACAGTAACGCTTGTCAACAGTATTCTTGCCCACACCTCTATGGAAACCAACTATGAGATTATCATCGTCGACAATGCGTCAGAAATCGATGATTTTACAAATCTTGAAAATGCTGTCCGTCAAATTCAAAATATCACCATCATCCGCAATCGAATCAATAATGGCTTTGCCGGAGGCAATATGCTGGGCGTCAACGCAGCCAAAGGTGATTACTACTTTTTTATCAATAATGACTGCAAATTGCTGAATGATTGTGCTACAGTTATGAAAAACCATATGAATGCTCGGCATGCCATTGCTGCTGTTACCGCAAAAGTGACCGATGAAAATGGCAACTTTTCATCATCTTACAAACAATTTCCCTCTGTAATCAAACAATGGTTCGGTAATTCAATTCATCGATTGCTTTCTTCAACCTCTTTTCCAAGCAATAAAACTGTATTAACGGCTCCTACCGCAGTAGAAGTCATCAGCGGTTCATGTATGTTTTTTAGAGCAGAAGATTTTTGTGCTATCGGTGGTTTTGATACGGTATTTTTTCTCTATTGTGAAGAAGAAGATATCTGTAAGCGAATATGGAATTACGGAAAACAAATCTATTTTCTACCCGAGGCAGAAGTTTTTCATGCAGGCGGAGGGAGCTCTCTACGAAACATAGCGTTAGAAAAAGAATTTTATATCTCCTATATTCTTTTAATCAACAAACACTTTTCTTTTCCTGGTCGCTTTTTTATTAAAATGGCTCTATTATTGAAACAGTTCCGACGTGTATTTACAAAAAAAGATGGATTGTCTATTTTTTTATTTGTCGCCTCTGGTGCGCCTATTCGTAAAAGCTTACGATGCAAGCAATTGGTAAAAAAATAAATGCTATTTAACAGTTATGAATTCCTCTTTTTCTTTTTACCGGTGACGTTTGGGATTTATTTTTGGCTCAACAAGAAACGATTGACGTATGCTTCTAAAGCATGGATGGTATTTGCTTCGCTCTTCTTTTATTCATGGTGGAATATCATCTATCTTCCCCTTATTCTTGGGTCTATCCTCTTTAATTTTACCGTAGGAACCAGCATCTCACGGATGGAAAATACTGAGCGCAAAAAAGCAATTTCACGTAAAACACTTTTGAGCTTCGGTATTGTTTCAAACATCCTTTTACTTGCCTATTTCAAGTACATGGATTTTTTCATCACCAATGCCAATACTATTTTAGGAATAAACTGGGATTTGATACAGGTGATCTTACCTTTGGGGATCAGTTTTTTCACCTTTACTCAGATCGCCTATTTGGTGGATGCGTATCGAGATGAAATCAAAGAGATGGATTATCTAAACTATACCCTTTTCGTCACCTTCTTCCCGCACCTTCTTGCCGGTCCAATTCTGCATCACAAGGAGATGATGCCTCAGTTTGATTCCCTTAAAAGCAAGGTAATAAACCATAAAAATATTTCGACAGGTATCTTTCTCTTCTCGATCGGTATTTTCAAAAAAGTAGTTATAGCGGATACTTTTGCGCAGTGGGGTAATGCAGGATTTGGGACATCCAGTGCATTAAACTTTTTTGAAGCATGGGCCACAAGCCTCTCTTATACATTCCAGCTCTATTTTGATTTCAGTGGCTATACCGATATGGCGTTAGGCATTGCATTGCTCTTTAACATCAAACTCCCCATTAACTTCAACAGCCCCTATAAAGCACTCAATATCCAAGACTTCTGGAGACGCTGGCATATCACCCTTTCTCGTTTTTTACGTGACTATATCTACATCCCTCTCGGTGGTAATCGAAATGGTGAACTTCGTACCTATTCCAATCTTTTCACCGTCTTTTTGATCGGCGGTCTTTGGCACGGCGCCTCATGGATGTTTATCGCTTGGGGAGCATTACACGGGATCGCTATCGTCACTCATCGTGCGTGGCAGCAGATGGGGAGAAAGATGAATTCTCTTCTCGCGTGGTTCATCACGTTTAACTTCATCAATATTACGTGGATATTCTTCCGAGCAAAAGATTGGGAAGATGCCAAAAATGTCTTATTTGGGATGATCGGTTTAAACGGGATAATATTTCCTGAAAAATATGCCAAATACTTTACAAGCGTATCTGACAGTATGCTTCAGTTTGGAAATGTATATGAGCATATCAACGGTAACGATAAAACGACATTGTATATAATTCTTGGCTTCATTATAACGTTGGTATTTAAAAACTCTATGCAAAAATTGCGCTGTTTTGAGCCTACACGTTTTAACTTATTTTATACTCTTATGGTTTTTTTATCCGCTGTTTCTATGATGTCGCAAGTCTCTGAATTTTTATATTTTAATTTTTAGGAATCATCTTGGGCAACAAACTCTCTTATAGAAAATTTATCTCTTTTTTTCTTATTACAACTCTGCTTTTTCTCCTATACCATGCCTCAATATGGTACTTTATGACATCAAAAATTTTCAATGCATCTCCCTATTATATTGGCGATCTAGGAAGAATGAGCTACCAGAT
>JAUPLZ010000407.1 GCA_030836705.1 Campylobacterota bacterium | reverse complement strand
TTATACATGTCAAAAATTATTGTCGAAAAGCACTGCAAAGGAAAATTAAGCGTTCAAAATTGCCAAGAAGGTGCAAAATTTACCGTTGTGCTAAAAGGGAAAGAGTAACCTTACGCAAGCCCTCTTGCCTCTTTTAGGATTTCAGCATCTTCTCTTATATCAAACCACTCAAAATGCTCTCCGCTTTGAGCTATGCCGTCTAGCAAATCACCTGATTTTCTAAGTTTCAAATCCAATTCAGCCACTTCAAAACCGTCCTTTGTCTTTATAAAAGAGTTTAGCCTCTCATTTTTTTCGGTGTTTGTATATAAAAAACAGTAGCTTTTTAACCCTATTCGCCCTACTCTGCCTTTTAGCTGATGCAAAGTCGCCATCCCAAGCCTTTCAGCAGCTGAAATCACGACGGTTGTAAGCCTTGGCAAACTTATTCCCACTTCAACGACGGTAGTAGCCAAAAGAATAGTTCCTTTTTCTCTAAAATCTATTAAAATTTTTTCTTTTTCTTTGTCTTTTCCGTGCGTGACATAAACGCCTTCAAATCTGCTTTGCCAAAACTCTTTTGCTTCGTCAATGCTTTGATAATCTATATTTTCACTTGCTTCAACAAGCGGATAGACTATCAAAACTTGATGATTTTTTTCTATTTCGTTTTTTATATGCTCTAAAAGATTTTTAAAATCGCTTTTATTTATTATTTTTGTTTGAATATCTTTTTTAAAAGGTATCTCTTTAATAATCGAAACATCTATAATAGCGCTCTCTATCATCGCTTGCGTTCTAGGAATCGGGGTTGCAGAAAACTGGAAAATATGCGGAAATTTATCTCTATTTTCCATGGTTTTTAATGATAGTTCATGCCTTTGCTTGGTGCCGAATCTATGCTGTTCATCTATCATCACAACCGCTACTTCCGGAAGATTTGTAAACAAAAGCGCATGAGTACCTATAATAAAATCCGCATTTTTTATCTCATCCGCGCTAAGGGTTGATTTTTGGGTATGAAGCGCTATACGAAAATCTTGCGGCAAAAACTTTTTAGCCTCTTCAAAGAGCTGGTTTGCAAGTATCGTTGTCGGTGCCATCAATATTGATTTGTTTGGATACGCCATAAACGCCGTCGCCAAAATAACTATGGTTTTTCCGCATCCGACATCGCCTATTACTACTCTTCTTGCTTGTTTTGGCGAATTCAAATCACTATAAATTTCATTTATTACTTTTTTTTGATCATTCGTAAGCTCAAAAGGGAGATTTTTTATAAATCCATCAGGTTTTCTGCCCTCTGAAAAAATAGCGCTTAAATATGTTTTTTTTGAAGAAAGCTTTTGCAAGTATCTAAAAATCTCTAAAAATTTTATAGTTTTTATATGCTCTTTTGAAAACTCTCTGTTTTTATAAATAATGTGAAAACTACTCTGATTTGGGAAATGAATATCCAAAATATTTTTTATATGCTTCTCGTTTAATCCGCTCTCTTTTAAGCTCTTATGAGTTAAATATTTTTGCATTAGCGCTTTTATCGTCTCATTTCTAAGCGGCGTTTTATAAATCGGATTGATTAAATTGACCTCTTTTATAATTTTTGGCTGAATTATCTGCAAAAGCGCACCAAAAGTTGTGATTTTTCCTCTCAAGTAATAACTTTGATTGACAACAAACATATTTTTGTAAAATATTTTTGGGTGAAAGTAGATAGCCGCTAGATAATCATCGGTATTTTTAGAGTAGATTGAAACCTTCATCTGCTTGGGTGAAAATTGTATGTTTGAAATAACTGCTTCTATTGTATTTTCTTCACCGACAAAAAGCTTGTCGCTTAAAAAATTATTTTCGTAATCGCTAGGTATTAAAAGCGCAAGAGAGAGAATATCCTTGATGCCCAGTTTTTTGAATTTTTGGGCATCATCTTTTTCTATGTTCATTTTGTCAAAATTGAAAAGGTCAGCTCGTTTATTTCGTTGTGTTTTTTAATATATTCGTTAAGCTCTTTAAGCGTAAGCGCATCTATTTTTTTTAGCTCTTCTTTGCTGTATCCTATCGGTTTTCCCATATAATATTCGCTAAAACCTTGGCTGAGTCTTTGAGAGAGCGTCTCCACTCTTAACGGCTCACTTCCTAAAAGAAATTTTTTTGCGCCGTCAAGCTCTTTTTGCGTTGCGCCATTTTTTACAAAATCTTTTATAACCTCTTGCACCACAGAAACAGCTTCGCTTTGACTTGTTAACTTTGTTTGCAAATGACCGCTAAAATAACTATGCGAAAGAGCTAAATTTATTTTTGCATAAGCCGAATACGCAAGCCCTCTTTTTACTCTAACCTCTTCCATAAGTCTTGAACCAAATCCGCTGCTGCCTAGTATAAAAGCGGCCACTTTTGCTTTGTGGGCATCTTCATCAGAAGCCTTTGCATTAAAAGCGGAACCAAAATATATATAGGCTTGTTCTGTATCTTTTTTGATTACTATGTCTTCAAGCGACTTCTTTGACGCTTCATAAAACCCGACTTTAAGCTCTTTTCCTGAGGGAACAAGAGTCAAAATCTCAGCGACCATTTTTTTTGCCTCTCTTATATCAACATCGCCGCCTATAATAACGATAGCATTTTCAAGAACCATTGCCTTATTTAAAAAGCTTTGCACATCTTTTAGCGTTATCTTTTTTATACTCTCTTCACTCCCCATTGAAGGATTTGCTATCGGAGTGCCTTTGAAGATATTTTTATCCAGAGCGATTGAGGCTATATAATCAAAGTCTGCTTCTTTTCGTTTTATAGCTCCTAGTTGTTTTGTTTTTAGTTTTTCAAGCGTCTCCTCTTTTATATTCGGGTCTTTTAAAAGCTTTTTAAGAAGCGCTACTCCTTCGCCGAATTCTGTTTTTAGCGAGTCGAGATTAATCGCTAGCGTCTCTCTTCCTTGTGAGACTCTTAATTCAATAGCTCTTGATTCCAAAAGCTCGGCAAAAGCGCTAGAGCCAAGCTCGCTTGTGCCTTCGTTTAAAATCATTGAAGAGATTTTTGATATTCCGTTTAAATTGCCGTCATTTACAGAACCGCCGCCTTTAAAAACAATCTGCATCGAGACTATTGGCAAAAGCTCGCTTTTCTCGAAAATTAGCGGAATCTCTTTGCCGTTTACCTTAACCAAATCTATATTTGCTCCCATTAACATCCCTTGTAATATTAAAAATATTGTAAAAAATACTCTTTTCATCAAAACCTCTCTATTATGTTATACGCCGTATCTCTTTTGGCTGGGTTTTCACCGACATCTCTTATAAGATAAATCATCTCATCTTGCGCCATTGTGTTTTTAACTCCCGCAGCTGAAACGACATTCTCTTCCATCATCGTACTTCCTAGATCATTTGCGCCAAATTTCAAAGCCATCTGACCTATGTAGCTGCCTTGCGTAACCCACGAACTTTGAATATTAGGAAAATTATCAAGATAGATGCGGCTAACCGCCAAGAGTCTTAAATATCTGTTTGCGCTTTGCTTTTTTATTTCCGGATACTCTTTTATTAGTTGAGTATTTTTTGATTGAAAACTCCACATAATAAAAGCCCTAAAACCGCCGGTAATATCTTGCAAATCCCTAATTCTTCGCCAATGCTCTATGATTTCTTCATCGCTTTCTATCATCCCGAACA
>JAUPLZ010000406.1 GCA_030836705.1 Campylobacterota bacterium | reverse complement strand
GCGACATTTTTTAGCTCTTTTGGCGCAAAAGTGACATTGATAGTGCGAGGCTCGCAACTTTTAAGCAAGGAAGATGAAGATATATCAAAAACACTTTTAAGAGCCTTCAAAAAACAAAATATAACCGTTTTAACATCTGCCGTTATTCAAGAGGCAGAGGTGAAAAATGGTGAAGTTGAATTATTCATCAAAGAAATCAAAGAGCCGATTAGATGCAAAATAGTGCTTTGCGCATCAGGTCGAACTCCTTTTACAGATGAGCTAAACCATCAAAAAGCAGGCGTTGAAAGCGATGAAAGAGGCTATATAAAAGTAAGCAAATCATATGTAGCATCACAGAAAAATATCTATGCGATTGGAGATTGCATAGATAGTTACGGCTACGCGCATACTGCTTATGCTCAAGCTAAAATAGTTGCGCGAAACATCATAAACAATGAATCAAAAACTATTTCAAACATAGTGCCGTCAGTGATTTTTTCAAATCCTCAAATTGCCACTTGCGGACTAAGAGAGAGTGAGGCAAAAAGTCAAAATATAGAGATAGAAGTTAAAAAAGCGTTTTTTAAAACAAATGCAAAGGCAAAAATATGCGGAGATGATTCGGGATTTGCTAAAATAGCGGTTTGTGTAAAAACAGGCGTAGTTTTAGGCGCAGGAATTGTTGGAGTGCAAGCGAGTGAAATCATACATGAATTTGTAGTAGCAATAGAAAAGAAACTAACTGCAAAAGAGTTTGTAGAGATAATTCATGCACATCCAAGTCTATCTGAAATTGTGAGGTATATTAATTGAAATCATTGGGAAGATTTTTGTTACTCGGTATTTTGTCGGTTGTGCCGTTATTGGTTGTTGTACAGTTTGTTTTGTGGGTAAAAAGCTTAGGATTGTCTTTTTTTAATCTTTTGTCTACTTATACAAACAGCGCGCTTTATACTTTTATAGTTATTTTAGGCTCGCTTATTTTTTTGACCGTGCTTGGTTTTTTTATTGAAAAATTTGGGCGGTTTTTTATCCTCTCTTGGATTGAAAAAGTGCTTAATAAAATTCCGGCGATTAGAACTATCTACTCCATCACAAAAAAAATCACCGATATGTTTGTTCCAAACGGCGAAAATACGAAAAAAGAGGTTGTTTTATTTGAGTTTTTCAAGTCAGGCAGCTGGGTGATAGCCTATGTTTTAAATAAACACAAGGATACGCTAGTGCTTTTTGTTCCTACATCTCCAAATCCAACGAGCGGATATACGATAATTGTTTCAAAAGAAGCTGTTGTTCCTACAACCTTGAGTGTTGAAGAGGCGTCTACTTTTATAGTGAGTATGGGTGCGGATTATGTTAAAAAAGAGGAAATTTCTCAAAAAATAAAAGAGCACAATGCTAAAAACGGGTAATTTTATATTTAAAATTGTCATTTTGTTTTTTTTATCCGGTGTTTTGAGTGCCGGAGAGTTTTTTGATATCGAAAGAAGAAGAGATCAGCATCTAAAAGAAAGCGGCTATTTTATTTTGCCGATGCCGTATTCACTTCCTGGTATCGGAGAGGGAATGCTCCTGATTGGTCTTATAAATAATTACAACAATGAAGAGACTGATTTTATGGTAAATGCCATAGACGGCGATGTCGGCGGATATGGTTTTGGGGTTGGAGATTGGTATCTGATTGACAAGCGGCTTAAGTTTGAATTATTGCATAGCAGTTTTAACAAAGCATCTATCCAAAGCTACTCTACAAGAGGAATGGATTCAAACAAAAACGACTATATTAATGTCGAAGTCGGCGATATGGAATTTACGGGAATGCGTGCTACTGCAAGTTTTTATGAAAAGATGGTTGAGTTTTTTTCAATGGCGTATTTGAGCAGTTTTAAGCTTGATAGTCTAAAGGACAAAGACGGCAATTTAATACTTGATGCAAGCGATAGCGAAGAAGAAAAAGGAAAAATTTATATTTTTGGAGCGACGCTTGATTATACTGATGACAGGCTTGATCCAAGAAAAGGAGTTAGAGCGGAAATAAGCCTTGATTATTCACCGCAAAACGGTTCTAGCAATCCCGACTTTTATGTTTCAAACTATAATTTAACAGGCTATTTGCCTATCGGCGTTAAAAATACTATGGCATTAAACTATTACCGCTCCGATGCAAATGTAATTAAAAAGGGCGAGAGTGATTTTGGCGCACTAGAGGAGATGATGGGTTTGGATTGCTCTGTTTTGGATGATAAGAACAAAAAAGAGTGCGAAGATGTAGTTTTTAACGCAATAACTAGCAATAAATACGGCACGGCATCGTCCTTGGGCGGCTCTAGCAGACTTAGAGCTTATCCGCAAGGAAGATATTCAGGCGCGCATACCGAATCTTTTGGAGCCGAATTTCGCTGGAATATGACCGATGAAAGCACGCCGTTTGATATTTTTGTCATGAAAGATATCAGAACCAGTATTCAAACAGCGTTTTTTTATGAAATTGGAACGGTTTGCGAAAAATCAGCCGACCTTTGGAAAGAGAGTAGAGCCAGTTACGGAGCAGGTCTTAGGATGATAACCGGTTCTGGTTTGGTGTATAGGTTTGATGTCGCAAGCGGTGATGAAAATACAGAAATCAGTATGATAGTAAACTATCCGTGGGAGCAGTTTTAAGATAAAAATCTGCTATTTTTTCGCATTAAAAAGAGCTACCGCCAAAAATGCCAGCACGCAACCTATTAGCGTTGAAGAGGCTACTACTTCATCATAAACAACCCAGCTTGAAATAATTGCGCCTATGGGAACGATAAACATAAAAACACCGGTTCTGTGAGCTCCTATTTTGCCTGCTGAAATAAAAAAAAGAGCAGTGCTAAAAGTACCCGGAATAATGCCTATAAAAATTATCGTCATCCAAAAAATAGCGTCATATGAAGCAAAGTCAAACGGCTTCTGATGCAGTGCAAAAAGCATGTTTATAAAAGCCGTAGTGCCAAAAACGACAAAAGTATAAAACATTAAATGAGCTCTTTTTGCTACTTTTTGGGATATTACGGTTACAAGCGACCAGACAAAAGCACATCCAAGAAAATAAGAAACCTCTGCATTTAAAAATAAAATCCCGTCAAAAGGTATGCGAAGCAGAATAATTGCGCCTATAATCCCGATAAAAAGTGCCATTAGCTGAATTTTGGATATTTTTATGCCCAAAAAAGATATAGATAAAATATAGGTGATAATAGGAGCCAAAGATGTCACCATTGTGCCGCCAAGCCCGGCATTTCCTTGAACTAAGCCGGCAAAAAAGAGGTAGTTAAAAAGCGATGTAAGCGCACCTGATAAGAACATATACAAAAAACCTACTTTGTCGGTTTTAAAAGGTGTTTTTAAAAACCAAACAACAGGAATTATGGTCAAAAAAGAGATAGCGTATCGCCAAAATGCCGCTATTTCGGGAGTAGAGTGAGCAGATGCAACTTTGCCTGCCGTCCATGCAAAACCCCAAAATAACATAGCGATAGTCATTAAAATAAAATATTTTGCGGAGTTTTCTCTGTTTTGCATAGTTTTTAAGAAGCCAAAGCCCGATTTTGCGGGCTTTGTATTTTAGTTATTGTTTGATACCAAGAAGAGTTTGAAGCATCTGATCCGATGTTGTTATTGTTTTTGAGTTTGCTTGATAGCCTCTTTGAACAACTATTAAGTTTGTAAGGCTGTCAGACAAGTCGACATTGCTCATTTCAAGGGTTGACGGAGTGATTCCACCTCTGCTTCCTGTGCCTGCTGTGCCTATATTTTCTTCACCGGAGTTAGGTGATTTTGAAAATATATTGCTTCCTTGAGATTGAAGACCGGCGTTATTTGCAAATGTAGCCAAGGCAACTTGACCGAGTTTAAAGTTTTGATCGTTTGAAAATATTCCTATGATTGTTCCTGTTTGATCAACGCTAATTTCTCTTAAGAATCCGCCTGCATAACCGTCTCTGTTTCTTGCAGAGGTGCTTGATTCCGCCGCAAAGCTTGTAATACCGTTAAATCCGTTAATAGAACCAAAATCAAGCTGGACTATTTGACCGCTTGATGCGCCTGTATTTGGGTTGAATGTAAGTGTCGGCGGTGAAAATGACTGCAAAGAGCCGTCCTCATTAAATTTAATAACACCGCTTGCCGGATAATCAAAAGTGCTAGGCTCAGGCGCTTCTACATACCAGTTCCAAACAGATGGAGTGCTAGCATCCGTTGAAGTACTCTCTTTTCTAAAGTTAATAGTCACCGCATGCTTGCTGCCTGCTGATGAAAACACCTCAATGCTAGTAGCGTGAGTTGCCGCAAACATTCTTTGTGAATAGCTTGTCGCATCCGGAGCGATTGCGCCCGTTAGAGCTGAAAGTGATTCTTGAAAGAGTTGATTTGCAAGAATGCTATCCGGATAACCGGTCGTTGATATGTTAAACGAGTTTGTTCCGTCATTTTTAACTGTTATTCTTCCATCTTCATTTATTCCGACGGTTGCTTTGTTTTGAATGCTTGATGTGTTTATATCACCGCTATCATCAATAGCTAATTGATATAGATTAACAAGTTCTTGTATGTCCGTAAAGTAATAAGTGTCATTTTTTCTAAATTCACCTGATGAGGTTCCAGCACCCGTTAGTGAAGAAAATATAGTATTTAGATTATCAAGCGGACCGCCTGCTACACCTGCGGCACCTGTTGAGTCTGTAACCGCAACAGCTGTTAAAATTCCCGATGAGTCTTCTATTTTTCCTGTTGTTTCGTTGAATGTAAGCTCTACCGTTTTTCCGGCATTTGAGATATCTATCTTTATCTGATTTAAAAGGTCTTGAATAGTTGTAAACTCTGTGCCGTATGAGTATGTTTTGGTTGTAAGTCCTGATACGGTCGAATCAAATGTAAACTGTATTTGCTGACCTGTCGTCATAAACGCTTGATTGCCTGAACTATCTTTTAGCCATCTAAAACCCTGATCGGCATCTGCCGTTGTGATATCTGCTGTGCTTTGAAAATCATTATTTAAATAATCAAGGTCGTTATCGGTGTGCGGTTCTCTGTATATAAAATTTCTAGTTTCGCCAAGTCTTTCTACATTTACTTTTATGCCTTGACCCTCTCTTAGCATATAAGCGTCGCCGTCTTCGTTAAAAAGCTCGCCGACATCGTCAGAGCCTAAAAAGCCGTTTTGAATTCTCTTAAGTGGCTCACTCTGGAATGTTCCGTTCCCGATTTCAGAAAACATATCAGAAAGGTATGTGTTTGTCGTTGCTGTATCTACAACGCCTGTTATATGACCGGCACCTGCAATTCTTCCGTCGCCCGTTAAAACTACTCTGTTGTTATATATTCCTGTCGAGTCTCTTAGATTGTAGTTGATTTCATCAAGAAGGTCTTTTACCGTTGTAAAAAAACCGTCGCTTTCACTATCGCTTTGACCGTATGTAAATGTTTTTGTCGAAGTGCTTTGGGTTTGTGTGCCTGCAACATCAAAAGTTCTCTCAAGAGTTAAAACAAGCTCGTCTATTCCGGATTTTAGCGATATGGTACTTCCATCAAGCGTGTAAAGGTCGTTAAAATCATCATCTACGCTCACCGTTGTTGATATCGGGGATTTGTGTACTACTGTCGTGCCTGAGTTAAGGTTGGCGTCTATCTCCACTTTGCTTGTAGCTTTTGCCGGAGTTGTCATCGCAGGGTCTATCGTGATGTTTTCTAGAGGCTTTGTAGAATCGATTTCATAGTTTTTATCTGATAACCAGCCTTGAACTATAAGACCGCTTGGCATAACATAGTTGCCGTTTGCATCAAAGTTAAAATTTCCGGCTCTTGTGTAGTTGTATGTTTTGCCCTTATCGCCGCTTACTACGAAAAATCCATCGCCTTGAATAGAAAGGTCGGTTTGCTTGTCTGTATTTTGATTAGCGCCTTGAGAAAAAATTCTCTCAACCGTTGCTACTGTCGTTCCTGAACCGATTTGTAAAGGATTTCTTCCGCCGAGTTTGCCTTGCGGAGATGTTCCGCCTCTTACATTTTGCGATAAAAGATCTTGAAAATTTGTTCTTGAATACTTAAAGCCTGTGGTATTAACATTGGCAATATTATCACTCTCAACATCCATTGCTACTTGATGTGCGGACAATCCGGAAATTCCGCTCCAAAGTGATCTCATCATGGCATGATCCTTAATATAAAATTATCTGGCTTTTAAAAAGCAATTAGCATTCCATTATTTCTTCATGTTTATTGCGTTTTTTAGCAATTCATCACTTGTCGTTATGATTTTTGCCGTACTTTCAAAAGCCCTTTGCAAAACTATCATCTCAGAAAGCGCATTTCCTGTGTTTACATTGCTGTTTTCTAACATTTTGCCAAAAATTTTAGACTCTTCAAAAACAGCTCCTTCGCTATCCACATAAAAAAACGGATTTCCGCTGTTTGAAGATTGCATAAAAAGATTATCGCCTATCTTTTCAAGCCCTTGGTCGTTTTGAAAGTGATAAACAGAGACTTTGCTAAGCGCAACCGCACTTCCATTGCTAAAGTTGGCGATAAGCTGACCATCTTGGTCTATGTCATAAAACTCAAAATCCTCTTGGGCTCTTCCGTTTTGCGTAAAAAACTCTTGATTAATTGTGTCTGTATAGTTTGTCATGCCTGATAAATCAAGCACAAGGTCTGTTTCGCCGTTTTTGATAGTGACGGTTGTGCCGTCTTCAAGCTCTGATGTGTCGTTGAATGAGATATTTTGTGTCGTTTGACTTAAAAGCGTCATTGTTTGCAGCGCGGCTGTTGTGGCGCTTGAGCTTGGCTGGATAGGGTCATTTGTTGGGGTTAAAATATCCAAAAGCGCACTATTTGAATCAACTCCGCTTAAAACCTTATATTTTACCTCTTCATTTGAGTCATTTTGGATTTTAAACTTTGAATCCTCGATGGAAGCGGTTAGTAAAAGCCCCGCATCGGCAGCGCTATCGTTTATCAAACTATTAATATCCTCAAGTGTCAAAAACGAATTTTCATCGCTTGAAGCGTATTTTGCGTATGTTAGAGTGTGATTTGGCATACTAAAATCTTCAATAGAGCTTTGAGCGTTTTTGATTGTTAAAGTCGGATTAGTGTCTGTTGCGTGAATATAGACTTCATCATAGTTTGCTGTCGCATCAATTCCTTGCTCGTTAAGCGCTAGCGCAATAGCCTCGGCAGAATCGTATGAGCTCATGCCGTCGGTTATCGTGACATCTACCTGAGTGCCGTTTACCTCAAAAGAGAGAGTAGAGTCTGTGCCATCAGGTATGTCATAGGGTGCTTTTATCGCATAGTCGTATCCAAAAGCCGTCTTTCTAATATCACCGTTTCCAACAGAAATCCACATATCTTGATTTTCTTTTAGTTCTATATCTTTGTCGTTTAGCGTTAGCTCATTTGCGTTTGAAAGCTCTGTTGCAGGCTCATTTTTTACGATTTTTACGGCAGCTTCCCAAGTTGAGTTGCTATCTTTTGTTTTTGGCGTAAGTTGGTTTAGCTCTACAAAAATAAGATTTTCATCCCCGTTTTCGTCTATGATTTTTTGCGATGAGGTTGTGCTTGCGATGTTAAAATCTTTTGATGAATAGATACTATCTTTTGGTATCTCGGTATTTAGCGGACTTAAGTTGGTTAATAGTTTTTCGTTGCTATCTGAAGCCGATTTGAATTCAAGTTCTATCGTTGTCTCTTTTGAGGCTACTTTTAGATTGCCGCTTGAATCTATAAAAACATCTGCGCTATTTGTGCCGTAAACCTCATTTATGCCGTTTTCGACAATCTGTGAAAAATCACTCATTGTGCTAAATTTATCGCTAGCGCTCTCTGTTTGCGAGTAGCTTATTCTTGAAACAAAAGAGTTGTTTATAAGGTGGCTATCTGAATCGCTTATGGTTATAGAATCGCTTGAGATGATTTTAAGCCCGTCTGTTGTTGCCTCTATGCTAATCCCGTCTATGCCTGAAGCCTCTATCGCGCTTTTTATATTTGCCGCAATCGTGCCGGAGCTGTCGCCCTCTTGCCAGCTTGCATCTATTTGAGTGCCGTTTAGATTAAAAGAGAGCGAGTTAGGGACGGAGTCGGTATCGTTTGGGGTTTTTATCGTATATTCAATAGCTCCGTTTTTGTAAACCGCACTATTTGTGCCGACGCTAAAAAGCAAATCCTGATTCTCTTTTATATCCATAAGCTCGCCGCTGCTATTTAAAAGCGACTGCATATCGGTGTTGCTTGAGGCTGATTTGTTTTGTGTTGCGCTTTGTGTGTATAGGTTTTTTTGCAAACTTGCCGTTGTCGTAACCGTATGCGGATAATATAGCTCTTTTGGTGCAAAAATAGCACTTTGTTTGCCGACTTCGCTAGCAGGAGAAATCGCAGCAGCGCTATCATCTATGATGAAGCTTCCGTCTTCTTGCTCCAAGACTAGTCCATAATCACTGCCAAGTAGAAAATTTCCACTTCCATTTATGATGTAGCCATCACGATTTTGAGTAAATGTTCCGTCTCTTGTGAAAGAGATATCGTTTGCGTTGTATGTATTGTCATTTACGACTCCAAACCACCCGTCTCCTGAAATCGCCATATTAAATACGCTCTCGCTTTCTCTTAGCGTTCCTTGCGAGGTGTCGATTGCCGTTGAGCTTATTCTTGAACCAAAGCCTTTGTCGCTATACACTGGATTTTGCGGAGTTTGGCTTAAGTATGTTTCAAAAAGCGTAGAAAACTCGGCATTATTTGCTTTGTATCCAGTGGTGTTGATATTGGCTATGTTATTGCCCAATATATCCATGGCTTTTGTATTAGAAAGCGAACCGGTGTATCCTATGTATAGCGAACTGTTCATTCTATTTCCTATTTATCAATCTCATGATTTGAACAAAGTCCAAATCATATTCAGTCACTAAAGCTTCGCCTTTGGCGAGAAGTTTTTTAGTAGCTTGGTTTGTATGGATCTGAAATTTCTCTAATTTCGGAAAATTTAAAATACTCATTTCCTAGTTTTGCCTCTGCCTCTTCACCGCTTATGATGACTGAATCAATAGGGTATGCACCCATTTTTGCAAACAGACCCTCAAAATTTACCGCATCTCTGTATGCCGCTTCTACTTTGTATGCACCGGCTTGAACTGCGTTGCCAAACTCATCGGTTCCGTCCCAGTTAATATTAACAAGCCCTTTTTTGCCGTCTTCAACAGGGATTTTTTTGACCATATTTCCTGTTGAATCAAATACGAAAACTTCAGCTTGCGTGTAGTCTGCTTGAAAATACATATCAAAACTCACAGGCACTCCCCCGTCACTCATATTAAAGGAGTCATATCCAGTGTCACCTATCTTGCCGACGGCTGATATTGCGCTCATGTTTGAAGTGCTTTGATAAGAAGATACTAGACCGTCAATTGATTTTGAAATATTTTCCATAGATTCAACGGTTGTTAAGTCCGCGGTTTGAGCAATAATTTTTTCCGTATCCATAGGCTCTGTCGGGTCTTGGTTTTGAAGCTCAACTAGGAATAGTTTTAAGAACTCATCTTTGCTAAGCGTGCTGTTTGGATTGTATGTTACGCCCGTACCGTTGGTTGGCTCATATACCTCTGTCGTCGTGCTGCTTGTAACTGTGCTCATTTTTTCCTCCTATCCGTAGATTAAATCCGGTATTATGATTTCTAATTCGTTTTCTAATTTTTCGTTATTTTGCTCTTTGTATTTCATTACATACTCTTGATTGTTTCTCTCTCTTTGGTTTTGATTGTCTTGATTGCCGTTGTTTGAGGAAAAACTAAAAGCGACATCCTTGTATCCCAAATCATTTAGCGAGTTTTTAAAATCTACGCTGTTTTGCATAAAAATATTTATCGCTTGTTGGTTTGAGTTGATTTGCACATGCAGATTTTTCCCTCTATTTTAAATCGTTACTTCTACACTTCCTAGATTTTTGGGATTTAGCTCCATAGAGATTTTCATCAAAGGCGCTTTGTAGTTGTCTATCTGCTCTTTAAGCGCGCTTGAAAAGTAGCTTATTGTTGATTTTGCCGCCGATATTTTATTTTTTAGCGTTTGTGCTTTTACTTCATCGCTTTTTAAAAAATCGTTTGAGTTTTCGCTGTGGCTTTCGCTGTTTTTTTCTTGAGTTGACAAGCCATCTTGTTTTTCAATCGCATTCAGCGGCTTTTGAGTTCCATCGCTTGTTATTTCAGCCTCATTAAATATTGTTTGCGTTGCTTGAGTAAAGAGATTTTGCGACAAAAGCGGTGAAGTTGCTATTTTTTCACTTAATATTTTGCTTTCCGTTGCTTGAGAAAAAACATTGATTACAGGTGTTTGCTCTTCTTTTTTGCTTGGTTCGGTTGTGACTGTTTTTGTATTTTTTAAAGGCGCGGTTTTTGTAAGCAGCGTATTTAAAGAGAAGGTTTCTTTTGTCTGTTCTTTTGGCTCTTGCGGCATTTCTTTTTTTGTTTGCGTCTGCGGCATTGCTGTTTTTATAGGCTCTTGCGGCGTTTGCGGTTTTAAATCAATCTCTTCTTTTGTAATTACTTGAGTGCTAATAGGTTCTTGGGCGACTTGCGGCGTTTTTGTTTGTATCTCTTGAGCTTGCGTCTGCGCTTGTATAGGCGTTGATTTTGTTTCTATTTTTTTTGGCTCTTCTGTGATTTTTATCGCGCTCTCTTTTGTTTGTATTTTTATAGGTTCTTGAGCTGTTATTTGCGTTTGTGTTATGTTTTTTGTATTTTCGGTTTGAGTTTGTATTTTTTGCGGCTGCTCTTTTTTTGATTCTTTTGGTTTTAACTCAATATGTTTTTCTTCTTGTGAATTTATCGCTTGAGCTTGAACTTCTGTTTTTTTTGGCTCTTTCTTTTGAACCGTTTCATTTGTTCTTGCTATTAGTTCTTTTAGGTCTATTTTTTTCTCTTTTGGCTCTTTTATCTCTTGCGGTTTTGCGACCTCGATATTTTGCGGTTTTTCCTCTTTTTTTGGACTCTCTTTTTGTATAGTTTTTGGCTCTTCTTTATCGATTGGCTTAAGAGGTTCTTTTGGATTCTCTTCTTTTAGTGCTATCTTCTCTTTTTTGGACTCTTTTATTTCAATCTTTGTCTCAATTTTTGATTCAGGTTTTGTTTTGATTTTTTTAGGCTCTTCTATCTCTTTTGCCTGTGCTTGCTCTTTTATTGACTCTTTTATTTCAATCTTTGTTTCTATTCTTTTTGGCTCAACGGCTTCTTTTTGGTTCTCTTCTTTTTTTGGCGTTATCTTTTCGCTTTTATTCTCTTTTATTTCTTGTGTCGGTATTGAAGTTTTACTGTTTTCGATTTGAGCGGGCTTTGATTCTTCTTTTTTTGGCTCTTTTTTTTGAACCGTTTCATTTGTTCTTGCTATTAGTTCTTTTAGGTCTATTTTTTTCTCTTTTGGCTCTTTTATCTCTTGCGGTTTTGCAGTCTCTATATTTTGAGGTTTTTCCTCTTTTTTTGGACTCTCTTTTTGTATAGTTTTTGGTTCTTCTTTTATTGAGTCATTTTTTTCTATAACAAAATTTTTTGTGTTATTTTCATCTTTTATTTCTATTTTAAGAGATTTTAGATTTAGCCCTTTTTCTTCGGCTGTTTTTACTATATCTTTTACATCTTTTATGTTTTTTATCTCTTTTATCTCTTGTTCTTGAATAACTATATTTTTATTTTTTTCATCAGCGAAAAGAAGTTTTGTGTTTAGTTCTAAAGACGGCAGATTTTTTTGGTCTAACTCTAGTGATACAAAGGCATCTTCAAGCACGGAAGAGAATTTTTTATTACTTGCTTGCTCTTTTATATCAGCCGATTGAAGCTTTGACGGTGCTTTTGTTTTGACATTGTCGCTAAGTAGTAGAGCCAAACTTTGCATAGACTAAAACCATTTATATTTAAGATGCATTATATGAAGCAATTTCTATTCCTCTCAAAATAAAATCATTTTGGAACAAATATTGCATGTTAAGCGCTGATGCTCTACATTCAAAGGAGAAAAAGTGAGAATCACCACAATTTTATATATTTTTATTCTACTTTTTTTTAACGGCTGTAATCTCGAAAGAGAGAGTAATGCCGGCACTATGTCGACAAACTCAAAAACAGTAGTAAATGCCGATGATGTGAATATAAAAGGTGTTTTTCCGACATCACCCGTCGTTGCTATAAACGGTTCTATAAAATTAACCGCCATAGTTACGGACAAATGGGGCGAGTATTTGCAATCTACGAGCGAGGATCCGGTAATAGTTTCTTGGAGCAGCAGCGATTCTCAAATAGCTACCATAGGTCAAAGCGGAACGGTAATAGGAAAAAAAGAGGGCGTTGCAACAATAAAATTAAAAGCAAGCAATAAAAATAATATCTCGCAAGAATATTCAATTAGTGTGACCGTAGTTTCTATCGCAAATGATGTTTCAGAGATTTACCTCTCTCCTGATAGAGCATATATAGATATAGGCGCCGAGCGGACTTTTAAGCTTACGGCAGTTGATTATTTCGGTGCTCAAACCTCTATCTCTCCGGGAGTTGTAACTTTTGACATAAGCGACAAAGCGGTGGCTTCAATATCGCCTGAGGTGTTGGAAAATAACGATTCAAAATCCATTATAGTTACCGGAAAACAAAAAGGTTATGTTTTTATTACGCCGATTTATACAGTTATGGATGAGGCAAAACAAAAAAGCATAAAAATTACAGGAACTCCGCTTGTAGTTCAAGTAAAAGATGCCACCGAATCTTCAAAGCCGCAAGATGACACAGTCGATGCCGGAAACTATCTAACAATGGCAGTAAGAGACAATGAAGGCAAAAAAATATTACATATTGCGCACTATGATAAAAGCAGCAATGATTTAATGTACTCGTTTTTTAATGGAACTTGGCATAGCGAAACGGTTGCTACGAGTGCCGGAAAAGGCGTTAAGCTTCAGATTTCTCCTTTTGATGTTAATTACGGTCAGCCGTTATTGCTCTTTTTGGAAAACAATAGACCGAAATTATGGTCGATGGAGGCTATACAAAACAACTGGATTGATACAACCATTTTTGCTTCTATCAGCACAACAGATCTGTTTAATGACGCAAATCCTCTGCTTGAGGGCGAAAAAGTGCTTGATATGAGTTCATTTGAAGGTGAGGGCAATACTACAAGAGTGCATATTCTCTTTTATGACAAAATAAAAGACAGAATCAATCTAACCACTTCGTCAATGACAAAAAACTCATGGTTTAATTGGAGTACTAAGCTTTCTATTGATTTGGATAAGGATTTGCAATCTTTAAGTGCTGCAAATAACCACATTTCAGGCGATGCCAGATTCGCTTATATTCTAAAAGAATCAAATACTAGCGCAAAAGATGGCGGGGTTTATTACGCTTCTCAGACAGACAGTATTATCAAAACAGAAAAGATACCAAATACAAACGGAAATGAAAAAAATGTCGTTTTAAGGCTTGATTCAAACAATGTTCCGACGATAGTGTGGAATACGAATTCGGAAGTGACAATAGTAACTCGTGTGGTTCAGTCTGGAAAATTTACATGGATGACAAAAAATATCAGCATAGAACCAAGACCATCTTTGATTGACAGCGTGGATTTTAATTTTGATGCTTATAACACTCCTAGAATTGTATTTAATACGGATAAAAAAATAAGATATTCAAGAAGAATAACGACAACAAGCGGACAGGATAGCTGGATTGTTGAATCCCCTGAAGAGTCACTCTCGCAGCAAGGCGCATACACTTCAATAGCAGTCGATAGTGCCAATAGAGCTCATCTTGTTTATACCGATTCTGAGGATAAGTGGTTTAGTTACTGGGCGGAACCTAACTTTTTTGATTACAGGGTTTATCCGGGAGTGCAGGATATTCAAGCGGATATAGTAGGAAAGTAGCATGAAGTATATAGTCGCTCTTTTGATTGCAATATTTTTTATCGGATGCGGAGATGAAGAGGATAGGGTAGTTTCTGGCGGAATTGCTCAAGATGCAAGCGTAGTTGTTCCGCTTAGAGTAGGAGAGAGCAGATCTTTTGATTTGAACCTAGATGCGCAAAATAGTTATCTGGTTACTTGCAGATCTCAAGATGAGAGCAAAAAAGCCTCTTGCAGAGCCGATTATTTACAAAGAACATATCCTGAGATAATTATTGACGGAGTTGAAGTCGGCAGCGAGTATTTTATAGTTACAGCAGAGGATGCAAGCGGAGCGGTTCAAACGGCCATCATAAGAGCAGATGTAAATGCTACGGATATGAATATAACAGTTATAGATATAGCAACAGGAGATCAAAACGGTTCTGTAATAGTAGATCCAAACGACCCAAATAACGGCGGCGGAACAACTCCTCCGCCTATTACTCCGACTCAAGACCCAAATGCTTGTCTTGATAATGACGGAACATGGGGAAAAGTCGGCGATTCATGGGGTACTGCCGAGGGGATGTTTTCTCAACCTGATTTGCACTATTGGATTCGCTCGCAAATACCAGAAGAGCCAAGTAGCGTAATGCTTTATTATAAAAAAGTTTCGACTACTTCGACTACGGGTTATTTGTCGCTAGGTAGATATTCATACACTCTTACCACTGGAAAAGTGATGCAGTTTGATATGCAGGTGCTTAATGCTCTGCTTGGGCTTAGCACAAATAAATATTTTTATATTAAATACGGAAGCGATTGTTTTAGAGGCGAACTGCCGGCGTCTCCTTTGATGCCTCCGAATAAGACTTTGACACCTGTGTTTACCGGTTCGTTATTTTAAAGTAGGGAATAAAAAATGCTTAAATGCCTAAAAACTGTAAAGATTATATATTTCAAGGAGGGGGAATGAAAAAAATTTAAAAAAATTCTCGAGGTGACGATTTGTCATTTGAGATGTTATTTCGAGTGAGTTCTCACTCTATTTGAAAAATATAAAACTCAGGAAAGGAGAAGAAATGAAAAAGTTAAAAGCAAGATTTGGCTTATTAGCAGCTTCATTGGGCTTGGCTTCGGTGCCACTTTATGCCGCTACAACGGTTACTAATATACCTGTTGTGCATGGTGCTTGGACTTTTATTGGTGTTCCGGGCTTTCAAAATTTTGGCGCTTCATCATCAACTCAAGCAGCTTGGGGTGATTCAGCTGTAAGAATTATAGACGGTGTCGGTGCTTTATATCAAGTTTCTGACCTTGAAGTTCCTACATGGGATGGAAATGTTAGTGATGCGGTAAGCACGACTACAGAGAGTGCTATAAATGACAGTAGCACACCAAGACAGGTTGATCTGGGTGCTGGCGTTGGTAGTGATATTTACGGTACTGTTGCCGTAATGACACTAGGGCAAGATACTACTAATTTTATATCTTCTGACACAGAGCATTTTGGTGCTACTATTACTGCGTTAGAGTGGACTCCAAAAGTTAAAGTAACTACCGGTTCTATTAGAACAATGTATATTAAGTCTCCAGATGCCGGCGCGCCTGATATTAAAATTATGTATCAAGCAGACCATGAGGGCGATACATTCTTGATTCAATACGAAACAGGAGCTGCAACAGCTCTTACGGAGACCGATAATACGACTTATGAAGGTACATTTAATAGAGAATATACATATGATAATGCGGCTGTTCTTGGAACTGATTTTGCCGTATCGGTTGTAGATACTACAGCGACCGGCGGAAATAGCGTAAGCAAGATTATGCATGCATTTGATATGAATATTGCAAACAATGAGATGAACGGTACAACCAGAGGTGAAATTGAACCAAATACCGTGTTTGAAACATTTAACGGTTCTTCATACCCATATACAGGAACTTCACCTTCTTTAAGAAATGATCTTGACGGAAACATGACTGTTCTAAGATGGAATGGCGCTAGTCAAATTTGGGAACAATTTAGAGCTAGTTATGACGGTACAACCGCAACTACTTCAAGTGCAAACGATTTTGACGAGTTTGAGCAAGGCAGAGGCTACTGGGTAAAAGTAGATAGAGATCAAGGCGCTAGCTTTGCTGCTCCTTCAGGCTTTGTACTTGGATATGACAGTGCTGCCAATATTGACCATACTGCAATAGAAGATGGTATTAGCGACGGCTGGAATATGCTCTCGTTCGGTGATGAGTATTTTGCTTATTCAGTAACTGGTATGTTCTTGACTGGAAACCATTTAGATCTTAATATTACAGATACATATGGCGCAACAAGAGTTAACTTTACAGATATAAATGCAACGATAGCTCCGGCTGTTAGCTGTAAAACAATTAATGCATCTTTGGATTCAAAGAACTCAATCGGTTATACAAACTTTAACCTAAGATGTATTCCAAGCCAAGGTACTGGTATAGCACTAATCTCTACTAGAAGATTTACGGCACAAACAGGCGGTACTGCTCCAACTGCGCTTGATGGCTCAGGAAGCTTAATTGCGCTTGCTGATGGTACGGCATCTGTTCCAAATGTTTATAGAAGTGATTATGGTACTAAAGCTTTAGCTATTGAACCAAATATGTACTATAAATCTGTTACTACCGTAGATGGAAATATTTCTGTTGAATTCCCATTGAATTCAGTAGGTGCTGCATATGCTGCGGTTGGTGCTACAACAGCAACAAATATTACAAATGTCGGAACTGCTATGACAACAGCGGCAGCTGGATTGCATACAGATATTGCAACAAGAGTTTTAAATCTTGATATGGATTTTGATGATATAGCAAACGACCCTGATGATGCGCTTTTATTAGCATCTAATTTTAGATTCTTTGTAAAAGATGCTACGCTTGTTAGAACTTTTGCATATGATTCAACAAGAGCTGATAGTACAAGAACAAATGCAGGTAGTGCAGATAACTACACATCTGATAATAACACAACAGCAAGAGTAATCGGTGCGACTACGACGACGCTTATTAGAATTGTGGATGATAACTTGACTGGAACGGCAGCAAGAATAGATGCCCAAGCTGGTACGACGGATGTAAATGCGACAAAGCTTGAAGGCGATGAAGATAATACAACTATTATGGTTCACTACACAGGTAGCCAAGTTGCAGCAAACTCAAGAATCGCAAAAGTTGACTTGCAAGAGCAAGGATACCTATGGGATGTTTTAACAGAAGTTAGATGTTCTGCATATCCGACAACTATTACAAGCGGTACAGGCGAATGTAATGCAAGTACAAGAGGTGCTATCGGTAAAGTATGGGATATAAGTGCGCTTGTTAACTTTACAGAAGATTCAAATGTAACTAATAGTTTTGACGGTAACTATAGCGGTGAATTTACAAGTGTGGTAACTCAAGATCTAAGAAATGCTCCGGCGTTTGCTCAAAACTTCCCAATTAGCGGACCGTTGTTTGATATCAAAACAACATACGGCAAACAAGCAGAGTTAATTATCACAGGTCAAACTGAAGCTACAGATGCTACAAATATGGCAGGTTTCGTATCTTGGAAGCAAATAGATGTTTCAAAAGATCCAACAGAGTGGTATGACAATGATGATCAGTATGAGCTTTTCTGGACAGAAAAAGAAAAAGGTTACTGGGTTTATCTAAATGGTACAGCGACAAATGATTTAAGTTTTGTGGGTACACCGACAATTTCAGGTACACCGTATTCACACTTTAATAACTATTTCTCTGGTACATCAACAAGTGCGACAACGCAAAACCAGCTTAACCATACTCTTACTGTAGAAGTAAGCGGTGTTACAACATATGGTACAGCTACGGCGAATAACGATGCGTTTGAAGTGTATGCAGATATCAATGGATATACAACTTCATT
>JAUPLZ010000405.1 GCA_030836705.1 Campylobacterota bacterium | reverse complement strand
TGATTAAATATTCAGATTCTCTATCAGCTTCATCAGGTTTTTTATTTGCCGTCCTCATATCTACAGCATCTTCTCTAATTTGATTCAAATATGCTGATATATCATCATCGAATAAGAAACAACTATCTAAAATACCTTCATTAAAATTCTGTAAATCTTTTATTTCAAAAGAGGCATCTTTTTTTATAATGGTTAAAAAAATTCTTGTAGCATCATAAACTTTGTATCTTTTTTCAAATAAATCTAGCATTAATTTATATCTATTAGTCCTATATTGTTGATATGCAATATATGTAGCTATAAACGAAGTTAGTATTAATAATGCTTTGTCAATTTCTAAATAGTTACAAATAATCAAAAATATCCATATTATTATAAATACGATAAATATTAATTTTTCTTTCATAAATATACTCCTCACATCATTAATTTTTCAATATTTTCTAAAACCTTAAACATTTCTTCAAAATATTTTTTTAGATTGTTATAGTCTAAGTCAATATGAGCTTCAATCCTACTCATTTTATTCCCTCCACAATCCTAATCTCATCTTCGCTCAAGTCATAGAGTTTATAGACCATTTCGTCTATCTCTTCATCTATATTCTTTAACTCTTCTAATAGTTCTTTGTTTTTATCTCTCAAATATGATAAAAATATAAATATATCATTGTTTGTGAAGTTTCTTTGATTATCAGTAAAATAATCACCCAAACTATCAAAAATATATTCTACTTTTTCCAATTCATCATTCCAAAAATCATTTGGTAATATTTCTCTGTCTTTCAATTCTTTTTCAATTGTTAAATATCTTTCTTTTAAAGGCTTTATCAGTGATATGTAAAAAGATTTTTTACCTTCATCTTTTGTATACAAAGCTTCAAATATTTTTTCTATTGAATAATCAGAGCCTTTTAAAAAATTTACTAATTTAACTTCTTTAAATTTACTTTTATGCTCCATCTCTATTTCCTCTAATTTTTTTAATAAAATTTTTAAATCTTCAACAATAATTTTTAATTGAATATTGATAACATCTATAGTTTTTACTTCTTTATATATATCATCTTTATCAGAGAAACTACTCAATAAATCAAACCCATTTTTATCAATAGTTATTCTACTAATATAATGAAAACTTTTTCCACCGCCTTTATTTGTAGGATGTCCTATAGCTTCATTTCTTATATTTCTAATTTTTTCTAACTCATCGTTTACTTTGTAATCTTTTTCATTTATTGATAACAAAGCGCATGTCAAATGTCTCAATGAATCTTGTTGTAAAAAAAGTGCTTGAAGCACTCCATAAATGTATATATATTTTAATCCATCATTATTTGGAAATGAATCATCATTGATATATGATGAAATTGCATAAGTTGTATCTTCCAAAACATCTATTGAACTACATATTTGATTCCAATTCTTTTTATTTTGAATTAGTTTATTTTGAACTCTTCCTATGTTTATATAGTTGCTAATTTTTGATGCTAAAAAATCAATGCTCTCAAAAAAAACTTTAGATTCATTCATCATACGCCCTCCACAATCTTAATCTCTTCATCACTCAATCCATAAAGTTCATACACCATTTTGTCTATCTCTTTGTCGGTTTTGGCTATTTCTGTTTTTAGTTTACATGTAAGGGCTTTGTCGTTTTCAAAGATGGCTTGCCACTCTTGTTTGAAGTTGCGTTCTGCTAGTTTGTCGGCAAATTTTAGTTTGAGGGATTTTGTGTACTCTGTTACAAACTCCTCAAATGTCAGCTCTTCAAAATTTTGGAGTTTTTTTGTGAGTTTTTCAAGTTTTAGTTCGTTTATGAAATTTTGTTTTGTCTCTTGGAGGTTTTTGTTTAACTCCAGCATTTTGTCTGCTTTTTGGATGAAAGGGGTTTGTTGTTCTAAACTATCTAGTTTTGGAAGTGGAAAGGGTTCTATATATTTTGTTTGGTAAGCAAAATATCCACCTCTAAATTCTGTACTAGTATTTTTTATAAAAAACCACATCAGAGAAGAGTTCAATAAAGCAAGAAAAAATTTATCTTCTTCTTTAACATCTGCTTTTTTAACCATACTGTATTGCCCTGCATGACACATACCAATATTATCAAAAGTCAAATTAGAGCCTAAGCTTAATTCTTGAATAATAATTTTTCTAAAGTGAAAATAATTAACTCCCTGATTTCTGCTAAATAAAAACCACTCTTTTGGATTGTCAAATCTTCTTTTTTCTCTACCTCTTAAAAACTCCTCATTTGCTTTTAAATATTCATAGCCTTTTGGGAAATTCTCTTTTATATACTCTTCACTCATAGGATTTACTTTGGCATCTTCCAAAAGATAAGGAAAAATCACAAAATATCTATTTTGAAGATTTGCATATCTGCTTATATCTTCACCTTTGAGCATTGGTTTTAAAAGTCCATTTTCAACTTCTACAACCTTATCAAGCATTTTTGAATATAAGCCGTCTTTTGTCTGTAAAAGTAAAAAAATATCATCACTACCAGTTTTTGCACCTTGAAAAATCTTTGCAAATATATCTTTAACTGTTAAAGGCTGTCGGTTGATTTTTTCTAAAACTTTTGAAATATCATTGTTTGATAAATTCCATTTACTGCTATTTAGTTTTTCGTAAGAGATAGAGTCAAAGTCAAAGTTACTAAAAATATCTTTTGGACTAATAGATTTAAAATTTAGCTTTTCGTTGTTGTGAGAAAGCGTAACTATACATGTATAAGTAGAGGCTTCTTGAAATACCATTTCGCTTCCAAAGTGAAGCAGACTATCAACTGCTCTGTTTTCTGCCAAAAATCCTCGTATTCCGCTTCCAAAATCAGAGATAAGAAATTTGTGTGGCAAGATGAAGCTAAGTTTGCCTTTTGGTTTTAACATGCCAAAACTCATCTCTAAAAAGAGAGCATAAATATCATAATTTCCCGTTGCAGCTTTATACTTCTCTTCATAAGCTTTTGCTTCTAGCTCGTAGTTGCTTTTGAGTCCTTGCACTCGTACATACGGCGGATTCCCAATCACAACATCAAAGCCACCCTGTGCAAAAACCTCTGGAAACTCTGCATGCCAGTCAAAGGCGT
>JAUPLZ010000404.1 GCA_030836705.1 Campylobacterota bacterium | reverse complement strand
GTTTTTTATATCGTTTAATTTCTGGATAATCCACTCGGCTTTTTTTAAAATTATCTCTTTTGCCTCATCTTTTTTTAAAGATAGATTGCTTTTTAGCAAAACCCCTCTTTGTTTATCTATCGATATATAGATATTTCTAATATGTCTTTTTTTTAAGTGAATAAAGCTTATTGTTGAGTTTTTGTAAGGTATATCTATTTTCATAAAAAGATTTTAACATTTTGGAGGTTTTATGCGCATATTTGAAAATAATTTGATTTTTATAGAGATTCACGAGAGTGAGATACCGTGGCTAAAAATTTTTACAAATAGAAAAATAAAAGAGTTTAGCCAAGCGACAAAAGAGGAAAAAGAGGCTATTTTAAAAGCGCTAGATGTAATAGAAAAAGAGATGATTGCTTTTTTTAATCCAACTAAAATAAATATAGCGCAGTTTGGAAACTATCTGCCGCATTTACACTGGCATATTATGGCTAGGTTTGAAAACGATAGCTATTTTCCGGAATCGATGTGGGGTAAAAAACAAAGAGAGGGTACACATAAAATAAAAAAACTTGATGAATTTGTCGAAAAAATAAAAAAAATATTGGAATAAATTATGCTTTTTCATCGGCAAAAGGAGCTTGCCGATGAATGTTGTATCTTCTAATATTTTTAATACTTCTGATTATTTTGGATTTAGCTCAAACACAAACGGGTTTAAAAATAGCGGCAATGTCTCAACGGATGTTGCTGAATTAAGCATTGCAGACTCAGTAAATGGAGTTAGAAATCCATACAGCACAGATAAAGTTAGTGATGAAGCATGGAATACATTTATAAAAGCCACAAAAAGCTATCCTCAAATCGCAGTCGATAGCACGCAAAAGCTTTTGTTTGAAAATAGTGAGTTTTCCAATAGTAACACAAGCGCTATTTCTCTTCTTGATTGGGCAAACAGGGCTGATGTAATAAAAGAAAACATAGCTCTGCCGCAAAGCACTTCAGTAGATATTTCAGAGAGTAAAAAAAGAGTTATCGCTGACCAGATGAAGATGCTAATCTCGTCACAAAACCAAATTCTTGATAATTTTAGCTATTTTGCAAAAAATGGCGGTTCTGTATCGCTTAATCTTGTGGCATAATTTTCGCAGGCAGAATAATAGTAAATTTTACGCCGTTATCTTCGTTTGCCACCAGCAATCTCCCGCCAATATGTCTTTCTATGATCTGCTTTGACATATAAAGGCTTACTCCTGTTCCTCTTGATTGGAACTTGGTTGTAAAGTACGGTTCAAAAATCTTATCGATTATTTTTTTATCTATGTTTGAACCGCTGTTAAAGATAGAAATTTCGTTTTTTGTTGCTTTTATATTTATAAAGCCTTTAAAGCTTTTGTCGCTTTGTTGCTTTTGATTGATGGCATCTATTGCGTTGTTGATTATGTTTATTATTACTTGCTCTAATTCTGTCTTGTAGGTGCAAATTGATTCATCACTAAAATCAAAGACAAAGTCAATATGGTTTTCTTTTAATCTTTCGTTAAAAATATTGTAAATTTCATTATAAATCATGTTCAGCGAAAATACCATTTTTTCTCTATCTGGCTTGAAGTAGTTTCTAAATTCATCTATAGTTTTTGACATTTGATTTATTGAAATCACGCTTTGATTAACAATTTCTTTAATGTATTCTTGTGTTAGCTCGCCGGAAGCGTATGAAAGTTCAATATCTTGAATCGTAAGCGATAATGCATTTAGAGGCTGTCTCCATTGGTGAGCTATTGAGTTTATCATCTCTCCTAGCGAATTTAATTTTTCTTGGTGTATAAGCAGAGCTTCATTTAATCTATTTTCTTCTTCTAGCCTTACTTTTTTGGTTATATCTTTCGCAACAATTAGTATTTTTTCTACTTCGTTTTCGTTATTTAAAACAGGAATTGCATTTTTTTCAAAAACAACTTCGCCACTTTTGGTTTCGTACTTTTCTATCGTATTTAAAACAGGCTTTTTTGTATTTATTAACTCTTGTATGTTCTGATAATACTTTTGATTTGCTTGTGATAAAAAGCTATTTTCTTCATCAAAAAGCTCTAGTGTTTCAGATGCTGTTTTGTTTTGGGAGATAATATTATTTTTTGTATCTTTATATAAAATCATCAGCGGAATGAAGTTAAATATTAATTCATATTCTTCTTTTTTCTCTTTTAGTTTTTTTGTGAGAGTTTCTATCGGCTTTGAAAACCCCTCTCCAATTACTGCCAAATAGACAAAATAAAACGAAATAATTTTAAGTATGTGACCTAGCATATTAATATTGTCGTCAACTTTTGAATATAGCATGAAGCAGATTTCCGAGAGAATGGTAATATAAATAGACCAAATAACCAGTACTTTTGCAGATGATGGAATAGTGGTGCTTGTAGTGGTTAAAACGATAGAAAATAAAAATAAAAAGCAGATAACGGCTTCAAGCGTAATTTTAAGCTCATGAAGTCCATTATAATCAGTATAAAGAGTGGGCATGGAGCCTGTATACACTATTGCTATTGAGATAAGAGTTATAAAAAGATAAAAGCCAAAAACTGTATACAAATTATTTTTTTTGGTTTTTGCAAAATAAAATGCGGCCAAAAATGTAGCTGCTTCCATAAATCTAGTAATTAACCAAATATGAATAGAAGCATCGAGCGGGAGCGAGTCTAAGATGTGCATGCCCTTGTATGTGAGTGTATGAAACCCATCAAGAATCCCAATAAATAAGTATCCGGTACTCAAAAATTGTAAATAGCTATTTTGAAAAATATTTCTAGTGGACCAAGCAAAAATAAATATGGCAAAACTTATTAAAATACTGAAAAATTCAGCCGCGGTATGAAAAAGGATGTAGCTGTGAAATCTAAGAAGAGCTATTAAAATAATCAGAGTTAAAAATATTAAAATCGTAGATTTAAAGATATTGAAACTTAGTCTGTAATCAATTTTGCTCATATACTTACTCTTTTATTTATAGCATTTTTTCAAGAGTAACACGTAGGATATTAATGTATGCTTATAATTTTAATTACAAAACATAAAAAATTACAAGCCTAAACGGCAAAGAATTGGGCAAAAATCCCAATTCGTTTCTTATAGCGCCGATAAAATCTTTTTCACGACCTCACTAACTCTTTTTCCATCGGCTCTTGTGCCTATTTTTTCTTTTGTGGATGCCATTACTTTTCCCATATCTTTTGATGAAGTAGCGCCAACTTCTAAAATGATTTCTTTTATAATATTTTCCAATTCTGCATCATCTAGTTGTTTTGGAAGGTATTGCTGCAAGAGATTTGCCTCAAACATCTCTTTTTCGTATAGTTCGTTTCTTCCTGCATCTTTAAACTGTGTGGCAGCCTCGTTTCTTTGTTTGATTAATTTTTGAATAAGCGACTCTATTGTGCTATCGGTTATCTCTTCTCTTGTGTCGACTTCATATTGTTTTATAGCGGCACTAAGCATTCTAAGAGCATCTCTTTTTTCATTTTCTTTATTTTTCATCGCTTCTTTTATGTCGTCTTTGATTTTTTTGTTAAGTTCGCTCATTTTTTGCCTTTTTAAAGTGGAATTTTTTTTGCTTGAAGTATAACATATTCAACTAAGGGCAAGTATTGAAAGCAATTATATCGGTGTGTCTTTTGGTTATTTTTTTTGCTGGCTGTTCAAAGCACGCTGTTGATCCAGATATAGATTTTGCTCCTCCAAAATATGTAGAAGAGATGCCATCTCAAGAGATTGAAGACAGTCTAACTCTTGGCAGTATTTATGGGCAGGGCGATAATCCGCTCTTTGCCGATAGAAAAGCGATGAAGATAAACGATGTTGTGACTGTTCGTATAGTAGAGAGTACATCAGCATCATCAACCGGTTCAAAAAGTCTTGCAAAGGACTCTCAAAATGATTTTGCACCAGGGGTTTTTTCATATGGCGGAAAAGACCAAAATATGCAAAAACTTAATAACGGCATGAACAATTATCTAGGCTTTGGAGCTTCTTTTGGTTCTGCTACGAGCTTTCAAGGTTCAGGCAATAACAACAGAAAAGAGGATTTTACGACCAGTATAACTGCTAGAATTGTAAAAATAATGAACAACGGCAATTATTTTATTAGCGGCAAAAAAGAGCTTTTGATAGACGGTGAAAAGCAAGAGATGCAGATTACCGGAGTTATTAGACCTGATGATATAGATCCGACCAATATGATTTATTCGACTCAAATAGCCGATGCAAAAATACTATACAAAACAGAGGGCGATATCGGAAGAAGCACAAAAGAGGGCTGGGCAACTAGGTTTTTATCCGCAATCTGGCCGTTTTGAGGTTATAAAGATATAATAACGGCATTATAAATCTTATAAAGAGAAATAATGTTTGAAACAATAGCTTTAGCCCTTCTTGATTTGACTATACAGATTGGTTATGTAGGCATTTTTATTACTATGTTTTTGGTTTTTACATTTGTTCCGGTGCCTAGTCAGATTGTGTTGATTCCTGCCGGATATTTGGCATCAAAAGAAACTCTTGATGTATGGATGGTTGTCGGTGCCGGTACGCTAGGCGGTATCGCAGGAGCTCATACAAACTATTGGATAGCGAAGTATTTCGGGAGTGATTTCATCATGAAATACGGAAAGTATGTTTTTATTAAGCCGCACGCCATTGAAAAAATAGAAAAATTCCTTGAAGTACATGGCGCTTTTTCTATCACACTTGCTTTTATTACCCCTGGTATCGGACAGCTTGCATCGCTTCCGGCTGGACTGGTAAATATGAATAAAAAAGTATTTTTAATTTCCGCTCTTTTAGGTTCGTTTATTTGGAACTGCATGATGATTTTTAGCGGTTTTTATTTTGGTGAATATCAAGATTGGATTTTTGAAAATATAAAGCTTATATTTTTTCTATTTTTTCTAGCATCCGTTGTTCTTGCGGCTATTTATTTTTATTATCACTATTTGAAAAATGGTAAGAAAATTATTTAAGACGCTTATAAGAGGGTATCAGATTTTTATCTCTCCTATTCTTCCTGGAAAATGCAGATATTACCCGACTTGCTCGAATTATGCGCTTATTCAGTTTGAGAAAAGACCTGTTTTTCTAGCATTTTTTTCTACTATTTTTAGAGTATTAAGATGCAATAAACTCTTTAAAGGCGGATTTGATTATCCGACGGTTGAGTTTAAAATTCATAAAAAAAAACTTATATTTCAAGAAAAAAAAACAAAAAAGAAAGTACTCTATTGGCTAGTGCCGTTTGAAAAAAATAGAGCAAAAATTATAAAAAATTTTGACAAGGAGTAGTATGACAATAATCTCAAAACCAATGGGCGCATATGCGACAAACTGCTATATCGTCACTATAAACGACAAGTCTCTTATAATCGACCCTGGAATGGGTGCGAGTGATTGGGTTATAAAAAATGCAAAAAATCCGGTTGCTATTTTAAACACACACGGGCATTTTGACCATGTGTGGAGTAATGGCGAGCTAAAAAAAGCGCTAAATATTCCTGTTTATATTCCAAAAGATGATGCTTTTATGCTTCTAAATGACCCATTTTCTCAAGGCACTCCAAAGTGCGAGGCAAGTGTGCTCGCAGAGGACGGCATGGAATATGACGAACAAGGTTTGAAGTTTAAATTTATTCATTTTGCAGGACATACGCCGGGGACTTCGGTAATCTTAATTGATAATGTTATTTTTAGCGGCGATTTTGTATTTAAAGGCTCTATTGGAAGAGTTGATTTTCCTTATTCAAATCCGCAAGAGATGAAAAAAAGTATAGAAAAATTCATAAAAAACTTTCATCAAAATATGACAATTTATTCAGGTCACGGCGAAAAAACAACCGTAGATGAAGCCAAAGAGATGCTAAAAGGCTGGTTAAACTATCTTTAGTTAAACCAATTTAAGAGATAGCGGGTGATGATCAAGAACAACGATGGTAAACTCGCCGTCAAAAAATTTTATATTGTGTATATATCCTACAACCTTTACAACTCGTTTTCTTGTATCTTTGTGAAGCTCTCTTGCTTCAAATACGGCTTCATCGTTTACGCTAATAGGGGCTAAAAAATTTGTTTTTGAGACAACGGGAATAGCCGTTGACATATTAACGGCAGCCATTGCGGCAAAATTAGCAGAACTAAAGATAAATCCAGAGTGAATCATACCTTTTTTG
>JAUPLZ010000403.1 GCA_030836705.1 Campylobacterota bacterium | reverse complement strand
TTTTGCACTACAGAATCTACTCTGTCTTTAAGGTGTATGCCTGCATAAACGCCGACAAGTGACGATAAACCTATAACTACACCGCTAAAAAAATCTATCTCTCTGCTTAGCGAGTGGGAGATAAGTCCCGCAACCGATGAAAAAACTACAAAAAAGAGCCCTGCAGAGATTGCTTTTTTAATATCTACATGTAAAAAACCGACTAAAATCGGAACAAGAATTATGCTTCCGCCGACTCCTATTAGCATACTTAAAGTACCCAAAAACAGACCTATGAAAAAGAGCAAAATTTTGCTTACCTCTCTTTGTGTCGCCCCTATCTTTGTTTTAAAAAAAAGTCTGCTTAACGCAAAAATGGCAAAAGTAAAAAATAGAACTTCCAATGCTTTGTCATCTACACTTGAAGCAATAAATCCGCTAGATAATGCACCGATAAATCCACCGATTCCGATAGTTAGAACCATCAAAACATCTAAAGTTTTCTTTTTGTTGTTTAGGTAGCTTCCGTATATTGAGCTAAATACCATCTGAACTATCGAAATACCAATAGCATCTTTTATCTGATACCCAAGAAACAAGAGCATCGGAACAAGTATAGTTCCACCTCCGATACCAAAAAATCCGGATAGTGTACCGACACCGACGCCTAAAAAAATCAACTCAATCATTATTAAAACTTTTTTTCGAATTATATCATCATAAAGTAGAGTTTAATTTTACTTTGAGATTCAATAAAGTATAATCACCCAAACAAGGGCTAATAATGCTAAACATACTTATGGAAGCTTCACAAAATTTTTGTATACACCAAATCAGGGTGCCATATGAGATTGTTGACAATATGACAAAAATGAGAACGGTTATTGCTTATATTGATATAGAAACTTTAAATGGTAAAAAAAAGCATAGGGTTTACATTGGCGCTACGCCAAGTTTTGCACAAAGAATTTCAACGCTTCTTCTAGAAGAAAATGAGAGCGATGAAGATACTTTGATTGATATGATACTTGAAACTACAAACTTGATAGTTGGAAGTGCTAAAGTGCTTGCGGAAAATATAGATGAGTATTCATATACAATGTCTACTCCGTATTTTGAAAAGATAGATAGTTTTGATTTTGCGTATGACCAGGCAAAAGTTTTAAGAGTTGAAAATGATGAGATGATTATTGCCATCAAGGAACTGTAGTTGAAAAATAAAAGACATAATTATGGAGCTAAAGAGTTTGTTTTTGATTCAGAAGCAGAACTCTCATGGATGGATTATTCCGGATTATTAGATATGGAAGTTGAATTTGTTTCTGATTTGGGTGAAACAGAACTCACAGTTAGTGAAATTTTAAAACTTACAAAAGGTTCTGTTATAGATCTAAAAAAACCAGCCGGTGAAAGCGTTGAATCTTATGTAAATGGTCGTATTTTAGGCAAAGGCGAGGTTATGGTATATGAAAAAAATCTTGCTATCCGTTTAAATGAAATTCTAGACTCAAGTGCAGTTTTATATCATCTTTCTAAAGAGAAACTATGATTAAGTTATTACTATTTTTTATAATTCCTTTTTCTTTGTATGCTTCAAAAATATTGAGCTACAACATCTATGACAGAACAGACAGAGTGGATGTTATGATAACATTTGACACTCCATATGATGGTGTTATTAAACAAAATATAAGTAATTCAACCATTACTATTAAGCTTCAGGATGCTTCAATTGAATCCTCAAAAGTTAAACAACTTTCATCAAAATATATAAAAGCAATTTCTATTACACCAATGGAAAATTATACGCAAGTAGTTGCTGAAATACCACCTTCTGTTACTCTGCAAGCTTCCAAAACTTCTGACTCTTACGGTTTAAGATTGAGGTTTTCAACTGCTGCATTATCAAATTTAAATTCTGCTGACTCAAAAGAGATTCAAGATGAATCAATAGGCGTTCTTCCAACAAAAAAAGATGATAATTTATCTCAAAGCTACTATATTGTTTTAACAATATTAATTTTAGGAATAGTAACACTTTTTTATATTAAAAAAAGAGTCTCAACACAGCAAACAAGACAGGCTCAACCCTCTTGGCTATTTAAAGAAAACAAAGATACACAAAAAGAAAAAGAGGTTGCAGAGCAGGCAAGCACAACTCTAAACAATAGCGTTACAATAAAATTTCAAAAATCACTAAATAGTGAAAATAGCGTTGTTATGCTTGATTTTGGCGAACAGAGCTATCTTGTTCTTATGGGAAAAAGTAATGTACTTCTTGATAAGTTTACTGGAGACAGACCCTCAACAGAAGATGATTTTAACTCTATTTTACAAAATAGACATAAAGAGCTTGATAACTTTTTAAATGACGATGACAAATATAGAGAGTCTCTACGCTCATACAAAGAAAAAGCGGCTTCAATATCCTACGAAGCCTAAATTTCTATCTGAGTTCTCTCTTCTAGAAGTTTTTTAATAGTAGCTAGATTTAATGCATTTAACTTGTATTTCTCATCCATCATCTTGCTTATATGGTAAACCTCTGTTATAGTTATACCGTATGGGTCTTTTTTCTCTTTAATAATTTTGTTATTATCATCATAAGAGTAGAGATATAAGGCTTTGCGAGTTTGTTGTACATAATATGTTAAAGTTATCTCATCTGAGTGTTTTTTTTCAATTGCAACTATCACACGATGGTCATCTTCGTAACTTTCATCTAAGTTTAATTCATCTCTTACTTCAGATGCATCTATATAGCCAATATAAAATTTATTATATAAATCATGATATCTTTGAACCATTTCACTCATTAAAAAATTCATATCTAAAATATATTTTTTATTACTTCTTATTGTTTTAGTAATCCATGAA
>JAUPLZ010000402.1 GCA_030836705.1 Campylobacterota bacterium | reverse complement strand
GATGAACTAGCGTCATACGATATGGACTCACTGTTGCTTGATAGTGTTTGCCCAATTTGAGACAAATACCCTGCTCCAGCAGATGCCGTCGCTGCCATAGCTACAATATTCATAGGAAAAGGAAGTTTAGATTGTGTTGATATTCCCTGTACCAAATTTATGAGAGCTAATGCACTTTGTGCTGCTCCTAAAGCTTTTGCTGCCGTGCTACCATCTTCTGCATACTGAGACATAGCTCCAGCCAAGCTTGCATATCCAGCTATTTCTGCGGTTTGTCTTTCTTGATTTATCTCAGCATTTTGTTTGTTTAGCTCACCCCAAGCTTTTTCTTCATCCTCTTTTGTTGCAAAACCATCTAGCCATTTGTTGTCAAAGTCTTCTTGAGCTTTTAGACTTCTTTTATTCCAAACGATTTCTTTTTTCTTAAAGTCTTCATTATTGTTGTAATAAATCTGAGACGCTTTGCCTAGCTCCGCCAAACTCTTTATTGTTCCGTCTAGACCTGAAGTATCTATCTCAAACTTTATTTTATTATCTTCTATGTCATCAAAAGCGTGCTTAAGCTCAAGCATTTCTTTTTTAGCTTTTTGCGTCTCATCTATAAGGGCTTTTGTAGCATCATCAGCATTAATATATGCGCTAGATTGACGCATTAGGCTATCTTCTAACTCAAAGTTAGCCATTGTTAACGCTTGCATTTCTTCACGCTGTCTTATATATCCATCGCTTGTTTTATTGATATGTTCAAGCAGTTTATCTGATGTTTCATAAACCGACATATTTAAAGCTATCGATTCAGACATTACGCCATTTAAAGTTATCTGCGATTGAACTAATTGTTCAGCTTGTCTTATTCTTTCTTCTTCTAGTTCTATATCTTTTTGTTTTATTTCTGTGTATATTGAAATGATTTTTACCGCGTCTGTTTCGACTTCTAGTTTTTTATTTAACGCTTCTCTTTCTCTGTCTATTTTCTCAAGATTAGTTTCTTTTTTACCACCTTTTAGATTAGCAAGTTCTCGCTCAATAGATAGAAGTGCTTGAGAGGCTTGGATTATATTCTCTCTTTCTTGTCTTTGTTTAGCAAGCTCTATTGCGTACTTTTCGTTTAGGTCGCCTATTGCTTCGTTGAGTGCGATTTCTTTTGTCAGTATCTCTTCGGTTTTTGCATCGCCTTTTAACTTAGTTGTTTTAAGTGCTAAACCATACTGTTCCCACGCTGATATAACTTTTCGGTCTTCAAGCTGTACTAGTTGTGTTTGAAGCTCTCTTCTTGTGTCTGCGTCTATGTCGCCTTTTAGTTCGGCTTCTATTCTGCTTTGAGCTACTCTTAGTCTTAGCTCATCTAGTTTATAAGCTTGCTCTTCTTGCTTATTACTCTTTTTTGCGTTTTTCGATTTAGTTTCTGCTATTTCTTTTTGTTTTTCCGCTATAGCATTTTGCTCTATTGAGATTTCTTTTTGTATATCTTTTCGAGCTTGATCATACTCTGCTGTTTTTGGGAGGGCTTCTTGTCTTTTTTTTCTTTGCTCTATGTCTTTGTTTATTTCGTCTATTTCTTTTGTTAGTCTTAGTGTGTCTTCCATAGATTTATTAACATAGTTTGTTGCATCTTTTAGTGTTTCAGCGTTTACTGGAATTTGTGTTACAAGTTTACCTAGCTCTACGGTCACTTTGTTTTTGGATGCAGTGCCGTCTTGGATTTGATTTAGTCGTATCATCTCATCGTTTATTAAAGTCATAGCTTCCAAATGTCGTCTATATATTTCCGATTCTTTATCTGCCGTTGCTAGTATTTTTGCTCTTGCGGTTATTTGAGCTTCGTAAGATTTTAGTACAGCGTCAATATCTTCTTTTTTAGAGGTCTCGTCTAGTTCGCCAGAAGTGGTTGATATGCTTCCTTTTACACCCTCTGTAAATCTTTCGCCTGATAACTTCTCTGATATTCTTTGTAGTTTATAAACTCCTGCAATTACCGTTGCAATACCAGTTGCCCATACAGCAAAAGGGTTAGCGAGGTATAGTGCTTTTGCTGCGTTGCCAAGCCCTTGTAGTGAAGTGGTTGCTGTTCTTGTTTTTGCATCATATACGGTAGTCCAATTCACCATAGTTTCTAGTGCGGTGTTTGCTTTGCCGTAGATTCCTATTATGCCTTTTGTTCCATAATATGCTGTTACTGCTACTGCCAAGTCGTCAAGTATCTCTATTGCTTGTTTTGAACCCTCATAGAAGCTGTTAAAACTTTCTACTATTTCTTTTTGGTTTGTAGTTATTGTTTGAGCTAAGTCTTTGTACTCTGCTTTTAAGTCAGAGAAGATAGGCTCTGCCATTTTAGCCATAGTTTGTGACCATGCGTCTTGTAGTGCAAGTAGGTTTTTAGTGTACGATTCTACATTTTCAAGTGCGTCAAACGGCTTGAGCATTTTATCAAGTAGTTCTTTTACGCCATTTTCTCCACGCTTTTTGGCATCGTTTATTGCTTGATTTGCTTGAGATGGGCTTCCGAATATCATAGTTGAGATTAAAGAATCGGTAGAGACATTTCCTGAAAGTAGTGACCTTATCTCTTCGCGCACTCTATCCATCGGCATACCTATCGCACCAGCGATATTTGACATCCTCTGTGATAGCTTTACTGTGTTTTGGATTATATCATCTGTTGTTTTTCCAAAGCTGTCGCCCATTCCTAGTGTTTGACCGATTGCTTGTTGGAATATCTCTGTAAGCTGAGGAAATGTTGCATAAGTTTTAATAGATGCAATTCTTAGTTGCTCCATCGTTTCTTTTGCTACACTCTGCCCCATTGCAAACTTTTGGTAGCTATCTACTGCCTTACCGTTTGAGAGAACCATCTGAGTGTTTGCAGATAAGAGTGCTGCAATACCTGATGTGTTATCTTCCATCATTTTGTTTACTTGAAGCCCAGTGCCTAGTGTTGCATCCCAAGCTCTATTGGCTGCGTACACAACTCCTGCGATTGTTCCCGCCCATCTTAAGTAGCGGATAGTTGTGTTTGCTAGATTTTCGGTTGATTTAGCGTGTTCGTCTATTGTTCTCGTAGCTTCTTTTTTTGAAGATATTTGCTTTTGTAAATAGTCCATGCCCGACTTATTTAGTCCTAGCTCTATCCTTTGTGCGGATGCAGATGCAGCTAATGCGCTCTTCTCTGCATTTAAAACTTTTATATGTTCTTTTCTGCCATCTATTTCTTTTTTGAGCTTTGCTATTGCTGTCGCGCTAGCTGATGAATCTTTTTTGATTTCTTCGTTTAGTCTTGATACTGCTGTAGCTAACTTTTGTTTTTGGTCGGCAAGGTCTTTGCTTTTTAAACTTACTTTTTCTGTGGCTTTTGCCCATTCGGAGTATGTCTCTTTATAGTATTTACTGACTGATTCTAATTTTGATTTTAAGTTCTTGTCGTCAAGCTCTAGGACTGTTGTTATTGAAGCCGGCATAGTTAGCTCACTTTTGATAAGTTGTTGAAGTATTATACCATAAAAGACTTAGTAGCTATCGGTTTGCCTCTAAGTCTCTTCTATATTTTTCTAGTAGCTTTTGTTCATATTTTTTAAAGAAAGGTAGGTACCTTTGCAGTTCTATATTGTAGTCTCTTTTGCCAATCTCCCCTATTGTCCATTGGTCAAGCCCTACTATTTGAGAACTCATGCCACCAACTCTTATGGCATATTTTTCCATATCTCTAAAGAACCCAAATATTTTAAAAGCTATATTTGGGGCTTTTGGCGGAAAATAGGCATCTATTCTTTTTTGGATGCCGTCTTCTCTTATCTCCGTAGGAGTAATGCCGTGCTTATAGATGATTTCTCTTTGTGCTATGTGGTCTTCGTCAAACCACCACTCTATAAGTTTCCCAGCGACCTACCCATCGCGCTTAGGTTTGCGTCAATCGCTGAAGTATATACTGTTGAAACTACTAAGATTTTTTCCCAATCTGTTAAAGTTGCAACATCTAACCCAGAGATTTCATAAGCTTTTTCTTCTGTTGCTTTTGAGGTTTTGGCAATATCATCTATGATTTTTGTTTTTTCTTTGTCCGTTTTTGCATCTTTTAGTTTTGCTCTAAGTTCTGCATCTTTTCTACCGAGCTTCATTAGCTCATCAACTTCTATAAAGTTTGGTAGTTGGCAATTTTCTGTATTTGGAGTGGACTTGAAAACACCCTCGTTGTTTTTAATGGAAGTTATCTTTTGTTCAACCGCATATAAAAAATCTCCGATTTCTCTTGCAGTGTATTTTGTTACCAACTCATCTTTGTCGAAAAGAGTGAGAGCAAGTTCCATTTTGTCTTTTTGTAACGCCTCGTATATAGTTGGCTCTGAGACTGGAGTGTCTCCGATTTTGTCTAGCTTTTCTTGTAGCACTTTGCTCAACTTTGATTCTATACCTAATGAATCTAAAAAATTAGATATTCTTGATTGAAAACCTTTTTCAACCAACGCTTTTACTTTGTCTTGAATTTCCATGTTTTTTCCTTGTTTTTTTTTGGATTTATAATTGTAGCATATTTTTTGTGAGTAGAGAGGAACCCTGTTATTTGTTTGCAAGGCTTAATGGAAAACAGGAATAAACCATTAAGCCCGCTAATGTTAGTAATCAGTTTCTGAATACACTGTGTAAGCTATTGTCTTTGTAACATTATCGCCACTTGCTGTAAGCGGAATTGTTAGATAAGCCGGTTCGTTTGTTGAGAAGTCTGGATCAACTCTGTCTTTTTCAACATAGTTAAATGTGAAATGAGCAATGTCGCCATTGATTTTTCCAAAAAGTGCTTTAACTACCGCTGAATCATTGTTGTATGCAGATAGGTATTGCTCTTTTGTAAACTTCAAGCTTATTTCGCCCTCAACTGTCATCTGTGGAATGTTTGAAACTTTAATGTTTTGTGCTACGGCATCCACTAGTGCAACATTTCTGTTTATCATCATTCTAAAGCTTCTACCATTAACAGGCTCTGCTCCGCCTACTTGTACCATTAAGTCATCATATTTAAATGGCGACTCTTCAAGCGTTTGAGATGTGTATCCCACAGCGTCTTTTACAGATGCAAAAGCTGTGTCAGCAACATTGTCTGTACCACTCATTGCAACTACTGGAAGAGAATATTTATGAATGATAGTTCCACTTGCTTTTGAGATTTCATAAGAGTTTAAAAAACATCCTGCAAATCTCTTTTTAAATGTTGATGCGCTTCCACAACCTGCATCTGCACTAAACTCAGCACCAAAAGTTTTTAGACAAGGCTCTGAATATCCAACATACTTCTTAAGTTTGTTTCTTACTATCCATGTAACTGTGCCATCTATTACCGTGTCTCCACTTACTTTTCCAACCATACTTGGGATTGTTGCCCCTGATGTTCCACCTACTTTACATACTAAGTCGTGAGTTCCGTCTGTATGAGCAAGAATATCTCCCGTGAGTGTAAATGGGTTAAATGCTTCGTAAGCTGTGGTAGTTACCCAAGCCTCTGCTGTAACATTTGTTTTTGTAGCATCTCCGAGAATGTGAGTTACGATAAACGGCATAATGGCGCCCATTGTTTTACACTCAATATTTCCTGCGAAATCAGAGCTTCCTCTGTCTTTTCTGCTTGCTTGACCACCAGCACTAAGCGTAGGGTTTGTTTCTGTTTTTTGTGTGTCTTTCAGCGTACAGTTGATTACACCGCTCACTACCAAACCTTTTGGATTTGTTGGTATTGTGTTTTCTGTTGCCTCTTTGTAAGCAACTAACTCTGTAAATGTAAAGTTTGTTTCATTTGCCATTTTGTTTTCCTTTTAAAGTGAATCTCGTTTACCAAACATGATAAACATACTTGCTTGAACATCGTCAGAGTAGCCTATTTCCGATATTGCTATGCTGGTTTTTAGCACACTAATATCTTCTCCGCCTATGCCACACCCGTTCGCCTCTTTTTTTAGTATCTCTTTTGCTTTCATTGCTAAAAGCTCTACTTTGTCCGTTGACTCCCACACCTTAACAGTTGCGTCAGTTATATAGTCGTCACTTGATTGTATTGCTATAGCAATAGGGATTATCCAAGTTTCCCCCCATCCACTACTACTCAAATCATCTTTTTCGTAGTCGTCATTATAAACGGTAAGAAAAGGCAGAGCTTCATACTTGCTGTTATCAATAGGAGCAGACCGGTAGAAGTTTAAAGCTGAGCCGATAGTCGCAATGCAAAAAGCTTGGTATTCCGCGCTATCTTTTAGTGTGTCGGTTATCCATTTTTTTATAATGCCTTGTGTTATCATGCTCTTCTCACTTCTCTTGTTTCTACTTCTGCTCTATTGATTTGCTTGTGTATCATTTGCTCCAACTTTCTCGTCATTATATCCTCGACTTCACCCTTAGCATTGCTATAACCTTTTTCAATAAAATTCTGTTTTCTAAAATTTGTATTCTTAAAGGCTTTTTCTTCTACTTTGTTTTTATATATCTTTTGATATATTGGACTTGAAGCATCTCCACTATTTAGCTTTTGAAGTATGGCATAAGAGAACTTTGAAACAGGTTGAACTGTTTCTGCGCTTCCCATAACTTTTCCATCTCTTCTTATTTTTGGATGTAGTGTGCTGTGTTTTCCGCCAACTACCATCATCATACTATTCGGCATAAGGTTTGAGGTGATAAAGTTTTCCATACTTGGCGGACTATCGGTATTGCTTTTGTTCACATGCGATATTCTTTTGCCTAGCTCTTGTTTCTGTCTCTTTATTCTAAGCTTACCTTTTCTATCATAAAATCTAGTTATGGGAGTAGTTGAAGAACGAAGTGCTGCTCTTTGAGCCTCTCTAAGTTTTATGCCTGCATGGTCTAATGCGTCAAGTCCTTGCCCATAGTTAGCTTTCGCTATTTCATCAAGCATTGCATCCATACCACTGAATATCTTTATATGCAGTGCCATTGTTTACCTTCTTGGCTTACCGTTATGGTTAGATATTCTTCCAAAAACTTGCCAAAGTGTTCCGAGTTTTGTATATCTTTTTACTTTGTAAGTTTCAGAATCATAAATAACAATATCGTTTACTGCCGGTTTCATATCTAGCTTTAACCCTGAAAAAACTTGATAATCTTCTAGTTTATCTTTTTCTTCTTGATTAAATTGCCCACCGCCTATAAATGCGTTAAGAACTACTGATACATCATCACTATCTCTGGTATAAGTTATGCTTCTTGTTGGCGATAAAGCCGAGTTGCTAACCCATCCCTCTCTAGTGTTGTCTATCAAAGTTCTTGCATCCATTATTTGCCTTTTACTTTAGGTTTTGCTTCAACGAAGTCTTTTATCGTGCCATTTGCTTTTAATGTGGCATAAATAGAGCCACCCACGCTAAGTGAGTCGCCCTTCTCATACTTTTGCCCATTAACTTCATCTGGTTTGATAAATTCTATTAGATAAGCCATCGTATGCTACTTTTTCTCAACTACTAAAACTCTAACTTCTTCTGCCAGACCTTGAGCAACTAAGTCTTTCGCATCTTCTGCACTTATCTTGCCTTTACCTGTTCCTATTTCAGCAGTGTCTCCGTATTGGAAACCTGCTGTTTTACATCTTAGGATGATTGCTTTCATTTTCTACCTTACGCTATCAATGTAGCTTTGATTGAGATAAATGCTTTTGGAACATTCATTGTTGGTAAAGGAGAACTTCTATAGTATCTCTTCACGCCTGCTGGGTCTTTTACGATTTCACCGTCAATCCACTCTTTTGTTTGTAATAACACAAGCTCAGAGTTTTGGTTTGTGCCTTCTGCTACCGGAATAGCCCCATACTGAACTTGACCGTTTTGTGCATTTCCAAATTCAAAACCAACTACATAGTTTTTGTCAAGGAAATAGTTTGTTCCACCATACATCTCTAATTCTGTGTAAATATCTAAAGCAACGCCTGTATCACCAGTAGTTTGTCCAAGATACTTCATAAACTTAGTAGATTTAGCCGCTTTTTGCTCTGCCGTTGCAGGCAAGAAGTTTGCTCTCTTGCCCGTTGTAGTGTTGTCGGTAGTTCTAACTTGTGGGTGCTTCGCCCAAGCTTTTCTAGCTTCAAATCCAAGAATGAAAGTGTTTACCGCATATTGACCCATTTCTAAAGCTTCTTTTTCAAGTTGCTCTACCGGAAACGAATTCGTTGTATCATTCCACTGGTATTGACCTGCCGTTGCATTGTCGTTCACGATGATGTTTGTTAAACCGTAGTTGATTTCATCAGTTGCATCTCCGTTGCCAGAAACAATGATTTTACCAGTAGTTAAAACATCATACATTGACTTTTTGATAAGTCTCTGGCTACGCTTCTTAAGCTTACCATACTTTGTAGCATCATCTTCAATTTCTGCTTTTTCAGCATCAGACAATCCACCCATAGATTCACCGTAGATAGTCTCTCCGATTCTCTTTTTGCCAACATTGATAACTGCATCAACGATTGACTCATTAACTTCCATTGGATTGACTGTAATGGTTTTGTACCCATCTTTTTTAACAACATTTGATTCTTTTGCAAAGTTACCTTTTAAAGCAATCTCATCTGTTCCCTCATAGAAGTCAAACTCTACCCGCTGTGCGTTGTGTGTAAATTCTGTTGGAAACGCCATTTTTGCAATAGCCATATCCACTGTTTGCAATATTGCTACTGCTGTGATTACGCTTGTTTTTACCGCCATACTAAACTCCTTAGTCTATTAGAAAGATATTTTTAATATCTAAAGCTGAACGCACTTCCGCATCCGTGCCTGTGCCGAAATTAACTTCACTTGCCTTGATGTAAGCATCTCTGTAAGCTAGTCCAACTACATCGCCAAGTGTTGCATCCACATCTTCATACATTACCGTCTCTGGTGCTGCTCCCGTTAGAAATGGAAGTGCTTTTTTTGCTACATCCAATGAAACCAAATCGCCCCTTAGGACTGAGTTACCAGATTTAACTGTTACATATTTTAAGAGTCTTACCTCTACATCAAGATTATCTTGATTTTCCAAAGTTGTCACTAGCGCCATTGTTTACTCCTTATACGCTTAATTTTTTAGCTAAAGATAAAGCAAATTCATGCTCTTGCTGTGCTTTTGTTTTTTCTGCATCTGCATTTGTTTGTACGGTTGCCCCCATTGACTCTTTTGCCTTAATAGCTAGAAGGCTTGCTTCTTCTGGTGAAGATGCCTTAACCATTTCTAATGCCACACTTAAGCTTGCTCCACAAGCTACTGCCTCTGAGAGTCTTGTTTCAAACTCCGCTCTTATTGTACTTTCTGCCTCAGATAGCCTTGCCGTCAAAGCGTTTGCCTCTTCGTTTCTAGCTTCTAAAGCAGTCGTAGCTGTTTGTAGTTGCACTTGGATATTTTCCATTCTTGATGTTAAAGTATCTCTGTTTGCAACTAAAGCATTAAATGTTGCTTCCGCTACATCTAAATTCTCTCTGTCAAACTTCATGTCTGCTCCTTGATTTAAGTTTACTGGTTTATCGTCTGAGACAGTCGGTACAGTCACCGTGGAGTTTGTTTTTAGCGATTTTATAAGAGCATCGAGTGTTGTGATTTCTTTTACAAACCCAATTTCTTTTGCATCTGAGGCTGAAACTACATCCCCATAGCCAAACTTTCCTGCTATCTCGGTTGCAGATAGCCCAGTGTTTCTCATCACTCTCTCATAAAATATCTTTTCAACATCATCTATTCTTGATTGAATTTTTTGCTTACAATCGCCATTGATGGCACAGCTTTTATTCTGCGCATTTTTTGAAACAAGAGTTATACTGCCATCATCTGACTTTGCATCTCTATATCCAGCCATTACGCCAATGCTACCTATCATTGCAGTCCTGTTTGCGTATATCTCTTTTGATGCGGAAAAAATCCATATTCCCGCACTTGCTCCTAAGTTGTTATAGAAAGTGACTGTTCTCTTTGAAGATGAAAAGATTTGCTCTCCGACTTCATCAGCTCCGGCGACCTCTCCTCCTGCGGTATCAACATTAAAGAGTATGGTATCCACTCTCGCACTATTCTCTGCCTTAGTGATATACTCTGAAATAATATCATAAGATGTAAATCCGCCACATATTGCATTTATTATAGTGTTTTTCTTTGTCATTGCTCCATCAATACTAATGATAGCAACATTTCCATTCTCTTGGTAGCTGTGAGATGGAGAAACTTCCGTAATTGTCTCTTTTGCTATTTCCCCGCCATTAACAGTTGCTATTAACCCCTCCATGTAGTTGGGACAAGCCGCAAATAATCCTGTTGCTAGGTGGTTTTTAATTTGTTCCGTTCTCACTCTTTCTCCTCATTTAATATCATATGCAAAAGTGCGTCATCTTGTTCTGGCTTGCTCTTTTGTGGCTCTATAACCTCAACATCCAATGTTATCCCCGAAGCTTTTAGTATGGCTTGTTTCTTTTTCTCTAGCTCCACTTGTTCTTTAAATTTAAACAATGCTTTCTCGTTTGCTTTTTTTATAAAGGTCTCATATTTTACACCTTTAGATGTCTCTATTATTTCCGCTTCGTCTGTTAAGCCAAGTTCTAAATTTGTTTTATTTGCCAAGGCTGTTTTTGCTGGTTCTATGTCTATTTTTATTCTTCTTAGGTATCTAAACTTATGAAAGCTTGCAGGATTTTTCCAATAAGCCATTCTTGTTGTGATTCTGCCTATTTGAACTCCGACTTGGATTAGTCTTGCTCTTATGTCGTCTATTATAATGTTTGATATGTTGTCAAATCTTATTGATGCACTTAGTTGGTCTGTTTCTGATACATATTTCATTGCAGAGTAGTTTACTTTGTCTGCTTTGCTATATACTCCAAGCGATGACATCCCAATAGCGGATGACATTTTCATTTCGCTATTGTCGTTTAAGTCTCCGTATATACTATCTCTTTTTGAGTTGTTGAATACTACCTCATCGCCAGATGGAATTGGAGATAATCCATAATTGCCGATTCCCACTCTTGAAAGTTGTTGTAGTATGGTTTTTATTTCCGTCACTTGCTTATCAAAATCATTTAAGCCATTGATTTTATCAAATGCTATTCTCATAATTTCATTATAAGCTGTTGAGCGGACATATGCCCCTGCTTTTGCCTCTTCTATTGCGGCTTCTAGTTCTGCTTTTCCGTACTGGTCTATCTTGTCAAGTGTTGGAAGTATTGAGGCTAATTTTGAGATTGCTACTTGTTGCCCTATTGATACCCATACCTCTGAATAGTAGGTTATGTTTTCGTATGGAACTTTTGTCGAGCTTCTTTTATCTTCCGTGTCATATATATATATGTGTGTTATTTGATTCCACTTGTTGAAGACTAGCCCCGCTATTGTTAGTGGCTCTTTGGAGTTATAGCTTGTAAACTTTGAAGTGTCTATCATGTCTACGCCCACTAGCTCATACTTATATGGTATAGCCCAAGCGGTATTGTAGTGGTGTCTAACTATTATGCCACCGTCAAGTAGGTCAAAATTGCTAATTGCTCTCATAGCTGCATTAAAGTGGTATTTATTTGTTAGCTCTCCGATGCCGAGCCTGTCATGTTCTTCTATTAGCTCTTCCGCTTCTCTATTGAATATTTCATTTTTTGATTCTACTTGAGTGTTTATTGAAATACCTATTGTTTTTGCGGTAGCTGATTGAATCATTGTTGGCACATCGGTAGTGTTTACATTTAACCAATGGGTTTGTTTTCTTATCTTGGATGCGGAAGTTGAGTCTATCTTATCTATGTTTCCATCATAGAGTGGTTTTCCGAGCGTGGTTTTTGGTGCGCCCTCTGCGTATGTCGTTCCACCATAAAGAAGATTTGCCATTGCAAAGGAAGTATTGCTCATTATGACCCCATTCTTAAGACAGTGAGACGGCTATTTATCTCATCTCTTCTTTTGTATAAACTATCTATGGATGTAAACTGTGTTCTAAACCTTGAACCAGCTCCACCCTCTTCTAGTTCTCTAAAGGATTGTTGGCTTGTAATAGTTGCATCAAGTGTTGCTAGTTCTGTTTCTAGCCTAGTTATCTCTTGCGCAACTGTGTTCCAAGCCATTTAACTTCCTACTTGATATCTGTTTGCTGAATTATACCATATTTTATAAAAATGCAATAGCTTTGTTTTTTATATTTATAGAGATGATAAACTGCCGAGTGCTTTTGCTATACCATTGGATTCAGTCTTTCTCTGTAGGCTAACTTTGTCTATTTCTGCAAACGCCTCACATATTACAGATGTGTCAAAAAAGTGGTTGTCTGCTTGCTTTGGGTTTATCCAAGACTTCTCTGCATCAACCTTTCCCGTCTTTGGATTTATTCCATAGTCATATACCTCTGCATTTATTTGGCGCGTGTAACTTGTGGATACTGTTGCTTTCATGTCAGCATCTATTATGTCTTGGTTTATGTAGAATAGTTTTGCTTCGTAGCTAAAGCCCTCGTCTGATTCTGATTCAGCTTTTGCTTTTGCTATCGCTCTTTGCATTTTTAAGTTTATAGAGTTTTTTAGATAAATATTTGATGTTTTTACTATTTTTATATCTAATTTGTTGCGATTATTTGAATAATCTTTTGTATTTACTATTGAAAAAGGCTTATCCCCCGCAAGGCTAGGGTGTCCCTCTGTTGCATATATTCTGTTTTCATCTCCATTTTTATACTTTTTTACCATATACGCCACAAACTCATCTACTTCATCTGTTCTTCTTGCTCCGCTCTGGTTGTATCCTCTTCTATCTATCCCCATTTTTGCTATCATTTGCATATTGCCGTCTTCGTCTAGCAGGTATTGACCCTCCTGCCATATATCTTCTATCTCTGCGAATGTCTCAACTCTTGACGCATATATCGTGTGGACTATCGAGCCATAGCAGTACGCTTTTACTTCTACCCAGAAGTGGTCTCTCTGCGTATCCACTCCCATATATATTTTATATGTGTTTTTTGGAACTTGCCATTCTTTTAGTCCATTTCCGAGCAAGAACATGTCGCTTTGCTCTTTTTCCACAAAAACAAACTCATATGTTTCGTTGAAGTAATCTTGATATATTGTTTGTAGCTCTTGTGGGTCTCCGCCCGCCTCTATTAAGCTTTCTGCGATGGTAGAATATTTTGTAAGACCAGTCGCTAGTGCGTTTAGCTTGTAGCCGTAGATTGTGTCCGCCTCGTCCCCCTCTACTGTAACTAAGTTTACTTTTTTCTCTCTTATTAAATCCTCTATATCTATTGAGGTTGTTTTATGACCGCAATCACATAGCACATGAGCTGTTTCTTTTGCTTCTCTTTTGTAATCATTTAAATTTTCTATTGTTTCAATGCCGTATTTGCTCCTATACTCTACTTCCGTCATCCACTTGAATTGTTTGCTACCTGTTGGATAAAAATATTCGTTACATCCTCTGCATAATATTTGCAATTCTTTTTTACAATAGCTATTTTCATACGCTATCTCTATCTCATCGCCTTTGTGCTTCCTAGAAGATACGATAAATATTTTTCTGCCTGTCTTTTCAAAAAACTTAGTTCTACCTATAAGCTCCTTGATGTGACCCTTGCCAAAGAGTGCTGCTTCGTCAATAAAGATATTTTTTACAGTCTTTGAGCGTCTGTTTTTATCAGTGTTCCCCAATATAAAAAGCATACCATTTGTTACCTCTTTTATCGCTCCTTTTTGTCTGAGTTTTTCTTCTGTCTTGTAGAGGCTCATTTTCGTTTGGAGAGATTTTATGCCTCTGAAAAATGGGTCAAACTTAGTTTTTACAAAATCTCCAACTCCGTCATCGGTTGGAATGGTTAATTGCATCATACATGGGTCCGTATCTAACTCTTTTGATATGCAACAAAACTCTATGGTTGTTTTTCCGACCTGAGTGGAAGCCATAATGTTAAACTGCTCCACATGAGGCTTATCCCAATCGTTTAATATCTGTTCTATCCATGGTGTCTTTTCAAATGAAATCATACCCGTGTGTGGCGTCACATCTTGATTTAGATATATGTTATCTTTGCACCATTGAACTGTTTTTAGCTCCTCTTGCCAACTAAAAGCTTCCGCTATCTTGTCTGATATAAATGTGAAGATACCCCTGCTCATTTAAGCTTATCCATTATTGCATCTATATCCACGCCATCTTCTATCATCTCGAATACTACCTCAACAACATCATAGAGTTTATTCTCCATAACTATCTCTGATTTTGTCATCTTTTGATATTTTTCTATGTGAGATTTGTAGTTGTTTTCTAAAATATTTCTAATGGCGTTTTCGTCTCTTTTTGCAAGTTCTCTTGGAAGTATCTTTATGTCTCTTTTATATCCGGCAATCAAAGTTACTACAAATTCAATGATAACTTTTTCAGTATCCCTCTTTGGTATGAGGTCTTTGGTTTGTTCTCCAAGCTTTACCGCCTGAATAAGTCCGTCAAGAATTTTTTTGATTCTATCTGCTCCATCATGTGTCGTTGTTTTTAATTGTAGCATTTGGCTTGCTTGTTTTATTTTGCCTTGTATGTCATTTACTGCTTCTTCTATTTCATCATCGTGAGGAGGTGCGCTTGTGTCCACTCTCTTTTGTGTCGCCCTTGATTTTGTCGAGTTTATGTTTTTTGCAACCCACTCTATACAGTCTTGCAGGATAAAAACCTCGCCTCTAGTGTTTAGCTCTTTTGGTTTATCTGCTATTGGCATACCATCCTGTTTCCATCTTGAGACTTGTTTCGCACTTTTGTTGAAGTATACACTTAAAAACTTTGCGGTTATATATAGCTTCCCACTTACTTCGTATGATTCTACTATGTTCACTTTTGGCTATCCTGAAAAGCTTTCATTTTTTTAAAAAGTTCGTATGTCTTATAGTCTTCTTCGGACATTACCACTATTTTATTGTGTGTTGAGGCTTCTTTGCCGTCAAGAAGAGCAGCCACTTCTTTGATGTGACGCACTCCCATCTTTAACATATCGGGTGTAATGTCGTTTGTCATGCAGAATGCACCCATATCTATCATTTTAAATCTCTGATTGTTCTCTACCTTGTTTACAAAATTCTTACGGACATTATTGTTGGTGTCGCTTTGTGTCTTGTTCCATAGCTTTTCTAGGGTTTTTATGTCGCAAAGTGCAGTTTCCATTGTGTGCTTTTGTGTCATTTGTCCTCTATGTCCTACTTGTTTAAAATGATTATAGTCATTATACATTAAGCTAGTTAAAAAACACTTAGTATCTGTGATTATAATCATTTTTATTCTTTTTGTCAAGAATGACATAGACATCAGGCGAAAATTTTGAACGAGAGTGAGTTTGCGGGGCTTCGATGACCTTACTAAGCCCTAGTTAAGCTTACAGTACCTTAGCTTTTTTTGTCTTGTTGTTTTGTTTGTGTTGCTTATATGGCTATATATTGTATATACCTGCTTATATATCCTATTGTATCGAATAGTAACATTATGTTAATTCTTTTGTCAATTTATTACTTTATTACTCTTTTATCTTGACATTCTAGTAATTATGTTATATAATTATGTTATCTAAGAAAAAAAGAGGTAACAAAATGTTTAAAGAGATTGCACTTGAAGCGGTTAGACAGCTACAGCTTAAAAAAGTCTATATCCAAACCATCTCAAAAAGAGATTTTAAAGAGATAAAAGAAAATATCAAGCTTGAAGTTATAAGTGCTGAAGATATGGCTGATACGGTGCTTGAAGTTAATAATAAATTTTATTATATTAGAGAGGCTATGTTATGCAAGTAACAGATAAAGATATCGCGTCATTTTTTGGCGTAACTCCAAAGACAATAAGCACTCATAAAAATAGTGGAGATTTAAAGTTAAACAATAGATACAAAGCTTTAAAAGAGTTTTATATCAATAACAAAGATGAAACGGCAGCGGCTACAGTTGCTCGTAAACTGGGCGAGTGTTTAGAGTTGATCAGTGGTCTTGATGTAAATCAAGGCAATGATTTAAAAAAGACTATATAATATATATAGATAAAAGATAAAAGGAAATAAGAAGATGAAAAATTTGCAGATGTTAGAAGTGTCACATATAGCGGCAACAGATACAAAAGGGACTAGAATTAAAGTTTATAATCATAGACATAATGAGTCAAAAATCTTTGGTAAGAACTATTCTTATAGTTTACATATAGACCAGATTTTAGACTTAATAGCGGATAAGGACTTAATAATCGGTGTATCATATAGCGAAAAAAACAAAAACTATATGATCATATTAGACTCAAAAAACAACTCTTTTTTAAACTTAAAAGAATTATTTGAGACTAATTAGCATTTATAAACTACATTATTTATATAGTGTAGTTTGTTAAGTGTTAAACAAAATTTAAAACACTTAAAAAAGGCAGGACATTATGGAATTAGGTCAAATATGGGATTATATCGTAAACAATGGAATAGCAACAGATGAGGAATTAAAACTAATTACTTGCATTAACGGTTTTAATGAAACTAGCTTAAACGATGTAATATATGCTAGAACGGGTTTTAATGATATAGAGCAACTAATGGATGAAGAGGGGGCAATTAAAAATGTTTAAAGAGATAACAGAGGATAGATTTTATAGTTTGCTTTATGCCACGCCCCCTTTTAAGCAGGGTAAAAATGGTTTTGTGCTTGGCGAAATGTTAAGGGATAATATAGCTCTCTTTTGTATAGAAAAAAATAATAAATATTATGAAATTGAAGCGGATTTATCTACTAAAATATCCGATATTTATTTTTTATGCGACTAACATTTATAAACTACTCTTTTTTGAGTGGTTTATTAAGTGTTAACCAAAATTTAAAACACTTTAAAAAGGATTTATCATGCAAGAGTTTAAGAGTGAAATCTTCAACGGTTCAGAATTTACTAATCAAAAAGTTATGGGAATTTTAGAGGGGGCTTATAAGTCTAAAAAAAGATTACGATTGTTTCAAGGTAAAGATAACAAAGTCTGGAATGAAGAGTTTGATATTATCGGAACTGTGGGGAGAAGTACGGGCGAATCAAAAGTCGCATTATTGATTTATAACTCCCGTTCAATGGGTGGCGGTACAATTTTGACGGATTGTATTATCGGCATTTATGATGTTGAAAACAAAAGAAAATTGTATTGGGATGATGATTATATTATGCCTATTGCTGAAGTTAAACAAAGTGATTTAAAGGAGTATGAATCTAGCTTATTTTTAGACGGTATCCTATACGCTCGCGGTACATATAAACAGATGATTAGATTATCTCAATTTATGACGGCAAAGAGATTTTCCAAATGAAGCAAAATAAATTTATTTTAAAAATGTATGACGGCGGCGTACCGCTTGAGAAAATTAGTCGGGCGTTTAAAAAGCCTATAAATGAAATTATAGAGATAATTTATAATTTAAAAATAAAAAAAGAGGTGTAAAAATGCAAGTTTATAGATTTAGAGATAGTGTAGCGGTTAATTTAGAGAGTGGCACTACAAATTAAAAAGGGTAAGAAATGAGATATTATAAATTAAATAGAAATGGCACTAATTGGGATGAGATTAACATATTAGAAATTAATATTGATGATTATAAACAGATAGACCTATATGATGATGATTTGAAGTTTAAGGGCATAGGCTTATATTAGAGTTGTTTTTGAGTACATTTACTAAGTGTACTCTATAAACTACTTTTGGTAGTTAATTTTTTTATATAAAGGCGATACAATGGCAACTAGAAGCACTATATGGGTAAAAAATAAAGATGGTATATACAACGGCGTTTATTGTCATAATGATGGATATTTAGAGAATAACGGCGCGATATTATTAATGCACTATATGGAT
>JAUPLZ010000401.1 GCA_030836705.1 Campylobacterota bacterium | reverse complement strand
AGCTGAGGGTAAATCAAAAGAAGAGATACTTAAAGAGTTGGGAGAGGTTGCCGAGGGGATAGGCACTGCTTATGCACTCTATGACATTGCTAAGAAAAAAGATTTGTATCTTCCCAAAGCAAGAGAAGTTTACAATATGCTTGAGGGTTTAGATCCGAATGTAAGCTTGAGCAATTTTCTTGCAAACTAATAAACAAGTTGCTTGAAAGCTAAGTTTTATGTATAATTATTCATATAATTGTATGAATAGGAATTAAATAATGCATAAGATTAGAAGTACGTTTACTGTTTCTGACTTTATTATTGATGAGTTAAACAGTGTCTCAGAGGAACTTAACGAGAAAAAATCTCACATAGTTGAGAAAGCACTTAGTATGTATTTTGATGCACTAGATGAAAAATTATCAGACAAAAGACTCAAAAACCTTGAAAATAAAAAAGAGAAACTCATCCCTGCAAGTGAAGTTTTTAAAGAGTTAGGTTTATAGCTACATGTACGAACTTAACTTTTTAAGCAGTGCAAAAAAAGAGTTCGCCAAGTTAGACACAGTAGCTCAAAAAATCATTAAAGAAAAACTCCTCCTCTTAGTCACAAATCCCGATATTTTAAAAAACAACATCAAAGCGCTCAAAGGCGAATACAAAGGCAAATTTAGACTTCGCATAAACCAATACAGAGTTGTTTTTCAAGTTAAAGAAGAGATTCTCGTAATAGTTGTTATCCGCATTGGGCATAGGAAAGAGGTTTATTAAATGGCTACATGTAGCATAGAAAATTGCAAAGATGAGTGTTTTGAGCAAGAAGATAAGTGTATTTTGCATTGTGAGAAAAATGAAAAGAATGACTGGTATTCATTAGACGAAAATAATAAAAAGACATGGAACGACTCTAAAGTAATTCATAGTCTCAGTAAGGCAAAACACAAGGAGAAAGTAAGTGAGTAAAGGCAAAGAACAGTTTAAAAAAATAGCTATTGCTATTTTAATCGGCATATCTTTTTTTGCTCTCTCCATCTCTATTTTCAGTGTGACACAAGCCACGCTTCTTGGGCTTATAGCATTTCTTGTAACTCTTTGGACAAATGAGGGCTTGCCGCTTGGCGCTGTCTCTTTGCTTCCTATCGTTTTGTTTCCCTCTTTTTCGATTCTATCAACCGCCCAAACAACGGCAAACTATGCAAACCCTATAATATTTTTATTTTTTGGCGGTTTTTTGATTGCTATTGCCGTAGAGAAAACAGAGCTTCATAGATGGATTACGGATAAGATGTTTGCAGTTTTTCCATCAACGCCAAAAGGAATAATATTTTCGCTTGCAATAACTTCAGGTCTGCTCAGTTCGCTTCTTTCAAACACGACAACAACGCTTCTGTTAATGTCAATCGCCCTTTTTATTACGGATGATATCAGGCTTAAGATGAGATTTGCTCTTGCAATTGCTTATGGGGCTAGTGTCGGCGGTATTTTAACCCCGATTGGGACACCTCCAAATCTTATTTTGCTTGGTTTTATGCAAGACAAAAATATGGAGCTTATCTCTTTTTTAAAGTGGATTTTCTTAGCCGCTCCTTTGGTATTTGTGATGCTTTTTATAGTTGCTTCTTTGCTGAGCATCGGTGTTAAAGATATTGCAATATCGTTAAATAGCGAAAAAAAAGCCTTGAATTTTGAGCAGAAAAAAGTTCTTTACCTGATTGGCGGAGTTGTTCTGCTGCTTTTGTTAAATGCCAAATTTCAACCATATTGGAATGGGCTTGGGTTGAATGAAAACGGCATTTTGCTCGGTGCCGGTCTTTTGCTTTTTGCTCCGCCGTTTGGCATACTCGATTGGACAGATGACAAATCAAAGATTCCGTTTTCTATTATGTTTCTCTTTGGAGCCGGATTTTCCATAGCAATGGCTTTTAGTTCAACTCTCTTGGCGGATAAATTAGCACTGTATTTGGTTAATATTACGCTACTGCCGCCGATTTTTATAATATTTAGCATAGCAGTGCTGATAACCTTTACAACGGAGATAACATCAAATACCGCGCTGATATCGGTAATGCTTCCCGTTATATATGCAGTGGCGCAGCAGAGCGGAGTTAATGCCACTCTTGTTATGATGGTAGCTACCGTCTCTGCGAGTTATGCTTTTATGCTTCCAATAGCAACTCCGCCAAATGCCATAGCCATGAGCAGTGGAGCAGTTAGTGTTAAAGATATGGCTAGGTACGGGATGGTACTAAACTTAGTCGGTATTTTTTTAATAGTGATGATTGCAGAGTTTTTTTGGAAGGGGTTTTTCTAAAAACATAGTTTTATCCTTTTTGGATAAAATTCCATAAAAAAATCAAAGGTTTTATATGATTGTTCATATAGTTATGTTTAAGTTTAAAGATGAAAATAAAAGTTCAAATATACAAGAGGTTGCAAAGAGACTAAACGCTTTGGTAGAGCTGATCCCGACTCTTAAATCAATGGAAGTCGGTGTGAATTTTACACTATCGGAGCGAGCGTTTGACCTCTCTTTATACTCTACGTTTGAGACAAAAGAGGATTT
>JAUPLZ010000400.1 GCA_030836705.1 Campylobacterota bacterium | reverse complement strand
TCGCCTCACCCAAAAGCTCTGTGACCGTATCATCTTTATCCTCTTTGCCGAAGATCGGGGATTGCTCCGCGCCAACACGATCAAAGAGATACGAGAGCATTTTAAAAATCAGGCGTTTACGACCTATACCCTCTATGACATCTACAAATTTTATTTCAACGCGATCAATGAGGGGAATGATAAACTCGGCATCCCTCGCTATAACGGCGGGTTGTTCACCACCGATACGCTGCTGGACTCTCTAGTCATAGATGATGCGTATCTCGATATGGAAGCGCAAAAGCTCTCTGATTTTGATTTTGTCAGCGACATATCGGTAAATATCCTAGGGCACATATTTGAGCAGTCATTGACCGATCTGGAGGAGATAAACGCCTCTATCAACGATACGGAGTTTGACCGCAAGAAATCCAAACGGAAAAAAGACGGCGTATTTTACACTCCAGAATACATCACGCGCTACATAGTAGAAAACACTCTCGGCAAACTTTGCAGTGACAAAAAAGCCTCACTGGGACTCACTCATATCGAAGAGCCGCAAAAACCGAAAAAACTCACCAAAGATGAAAAAGAGACGCTAGCGAAACTATATGAGTACCGCGACTGGCTCCTAAACCTCAAGATCCTCGATCCCGCGTGCGGGAGCGGTGCATTTCTCAACCAAGCGTTGGAATTTCTCATCCGTGAGCATAAAAACGTAGATGATTATCGCCGTGCGTATGAGAATGAGATGTTAAGCCTTTATGATATCGAGACGAATATCTTAGAACACAATCTCTACGGTGTGGATATCAACGAAGATGCCATTGAGATAGCGAAGCTATCTTTGTGGCTCAGGACTGCACAAAAGGGGCGGATGCTTACAAATCTAAGTGATAAGATAGTCTGTGCCAACAGTCTGCTTGATATGCCGTTTTGTCGTCATAGTGAACTCGATTCAGAATCTAGTCATTCCGTACTTGATACGGAATCCATAAACCAATTTATTGGTTGCTTTGATGTTGTTATCGGTAATCCGCCGTATGGAGCAAAACTTGAAAATGATGAACAAAGATATTACGAAATAAAATCAAAAGAAAGTGCTATTTTATTTATGCAACTTTCTCACAAGCTTCTAAAAGAAAATGGACTTCACAGTTTTATTATTCCAAAACCATTTATATTTTCATCAACTTGGGAAGCAATAAGAGAAAAATTTAAGAATGAAATTTTTTCAATAGTAGATTGTAGCAAAGTTTGGGAAGAGGTAAAGCTTGAGCAAGTTATTTACTCTCTGGAGAAACAGCAAACTTTTGATTGTTATGAAAATTTAGTTTTGCAAAAAGGTGATTTTATGCATATTGCGAATATCCAAAAAATCATTTGTGATGAATTTGGATTTTTTGTAAATGGTGTTAATCAAAATGAGATTGATTTGGCATTAAAAATTAAAAAAGATAAAGCAAGTTTGCTTGATATTTCTCTTGAGAGTAATCGTGGCGGAATGTTTCAAAAAGAAGTAAAACAAAGTGGTGCTATTAATATATTGGGCGGTATAAATATTCAGAGATGCGAAATCAGAGATACCAAGGGATTTATTGATAAAAATATTGAATTAACACAAAATTCGTATTTAAGAGAAAATAGTATCTTAGTGCAGGAAATTATAGCTCATATACAAAATCCTGTTGACCATATAAAAATAACTGCTACCATATTGGATGATATTCAAAATTATAGAATAATTGACACCATTCAACAAATAACTTTGAAAAACGGTTTTTCAAATAGATATATTTTATCAATATTGCATTCTCAACTTATAAATTGGTATTTGTATAGATTTGTATTTGCAAAAGCAATTAGAACAATGCATTTTTCAAATCAAGTTATTCAAAGAATCCCAATCCCAAAAATATCTGAAATCGAACAACAGCCGTTCATAGAGCTTGTTGATGAGATTTTAAGCTCAAAAGAGAAGATTAAAAAATACAAAAAGCACTTCGATATCCTAAATGCAGTTGATAAGATAGAGATAACCGAAGAGATAGAAAAACTTGAAAGCAGAGTAGCCGAATGTGAAAACGCAATCGACCAAATGGTATATAAACTTTATGGGATGAGTGAGGATGAGATTGGGATTGTGGAGGGGAATTGTGAACTGGCTATATAAGATTGTAGATATTGTAGATAGCTTAAAAAGTTTTCAAATTGAGCTTAAAGAAACAGTAAAGTCATTTTTTAAACCCATGGAACAGTGGAAATTAGTTGAAAAAAATCGTATTACTGAAATGGTAAAAATGGGATGGTATCCAAATTGGGCAACTTTTTCATTTATTTCCGAGGAAGATGCTCATAAAACATATGATGAATTTATGATTCAAAGAATAGATGAAAATTTTGACGATATTGTTAAAAAGATTTTGAGTTTTAGTGAAAATCGTAAAGATATTCTACAAAATGCTTTTGATTTATTTAAAGTAGGAAACTATATTGCTTGTATTCCTTTGTTTCTCATTCAAGCAGATGGAATAAGTAATGAAGAATATGGATATTTTTTTACTGAAAAAGAGCGTGGTAAAGGCAAAGCACCAAAATTAATTTGTGATAAGCATGACATAATAAATGAAAATAATTATAAGTATATGCGTGATTGGTTTTTTAATCTTGTTTTGGAAATTTACGAAATGCACATAGCAAATAAAGATACCAAGATTAAGCTTATATCAAATATTGCTCAAGGTACGGACAATGATAAAAAGAATGGACTAAATAGAAGCGGTATTCTTCATGGAGATCAAAACCATCTTGATTATGGGACTAAAATTAATGCGCATAAAGCTTTTTCATTTTTGGCATTTATAGTGTTCTCTGCTAAAGATTTATTGCAAAGAGAAAATGAACAGGCCAAATAAAATGAGCAACTATAATGAAATCATGGCATCGCAAAAAGAGATAGATAAGATTGTGAAGGCGTAGGGTGGGTTTTCCAACCCACCAAACACAAACAACCCGTCAAAAATTATGGGCAATCACGGCGATTTGAAACAATGC
>JAUPLZ010000399.1 GCA_030836705.1 Campylobacterota bacterium | reverse complement strand
TTCTGTTGGCAGCTCTTCTTCGTTTAAGAGTAGTGATATAAACATAAAAAGTTTTGCAGTATTTGTCGGGTTGAGCTGTGCGTTTTTTAACTCTTTTGAAAATATTTTATGAACACTAAGATCAAGCATTGTTTTGTTTTTTCAAATCTTCCAATGATATTTTGCTCATATTGATGCCATTTCTTGCATCTTGGATGGTTTGTTTCGTCTCTTCATTTGGTATTTTGATCTCAAAAGGAATCCCTTTTTCAAACACCGTTTGGGCTAAAAATATATTAAACGCGTCACTTAGTCCAATCCCGTACTGTTTTAATATTTCTTGCGCTTTGTTTTTGATATCAGAATCAAGATAAACATTTGTTCTAATTTTATGTGCAGCTATGCTCATAACAACTCCTTTGATAGTATTGGTATTTTAACACACGATGTGTGTATAAGTCAATGTAAAAACTTTTTTGTTTGATGGACATTTTTAAGCTTGTTTACCTTATCATCTTAAACCTGTGAAACTTATTGGAAACTTTAACAAGGATTTTTAAAATGGCTGAAACATTCATAAATTGGGGCTTTGTAGAGATTCATCGTAACCTTGTGAGCACCACTATTTATAAACTTTCGTTTATCCCTTTTGCACAGACATATCCGCTGCTAAAAGCCCATTGAAAATTGTATCCGCCTAATTCTCCCGTTACATCGACTGCTTCGCCTATAAAATATAGATTTTTCAGATCCAAAGCTTCCATCGTATATGGATTTAACTCCTCGCTCAAAACCCCGCCACGGCACACTTCTGCCTTTGAAAAACCGAAATTTCCCGCAGGTGCAAATTCATAATTGTGAATACGCGCCAGTTTTTCTATCATCTCATTTGTAACTTTTTTGCACTCTACATCTTCTACATGCAAAGCATCCAAAATGGATTTTGAAAGTCTTTTTGGAAGCGGTATTACGGAGCTTAGCTGTTTTTTGCTTCCTTTTATAAGCTCTATAATATTGTTATCCGGAAGAAAATCAATTGAAATATTTCCCTTTTGCCAGTATAGCGATGCAGATAAAACAGCCGGTCCGCTTATTCCTTTATGAGCGAAGAGAAGCTCCTCTTTGAGGATTTTGTCGTCCACTTTTATAGCAACATAACAGCTAAGCCCGCTGAGCTCTTTCATCCAAAACTGCTCTTTTTGTACGGTCAGTCCCACAAGTGCCGGAGTAAACTCTTTTACCTTTATGCCGAAACTCTTGGCTATCTCTAGGGCGATATCGGTTGCGCCTAACTCTTTGTAGCTCTTGCCTCCCGTGGCAACGACCACTTTTTTGGCTCTCAAACTCTCTTTTTGGGTTTGGATGACAAAAAATTCGCCCTCTTTTTTGACCCATAAGATGTTACTGCCTAGATGCACCGCTACATCTTTTATCGCTTTTTTGAAGATTTGTATGATTTCGTCAGAGGAGTCTTTGCAGAAGTAGTAGCGTTTTTTGCGGAGTTCAGGCACAACGCCGTTTTTGTGGAGATACTCAAGCAGGTCATCTCTGCTAAAGCTCTCAAATACATGAAAGATAAAATCTCTATCGCCATCAAAATTCTCTTGACTTAGCTGTGCATTGGTAATGTTGCACTTGCCACCGCCCGAAATCTTGAGCTTCTGGGCGATTTTGCCGTTGCCCTCAACCATAGCAACACTTAAACGTTTATCCAAATGTGAAGCACACATCAAGCCGCTCGCACCTGCACCGAGAATCAAAACATCATATATTTTCATGGTGCAATTATACCAAAGAGAGGCAGTTACACACACTGAAAATTAAGGTAATAGTAACCAATTCGTAAAATTTGATTATCTTACCATTCTGTATTGTTTATTTTATTTAACATACATACTGATAGCTTATAACTTACAGATTATTTAATTATTTGAAGGCTTAAATTGCATTAAGTATTCTTTGGCAGTTTCATCTCCTTGATTTGCAGCCATAGTTAGCCATTTAATTCCTTCATTTATATTTTTTGGAATATCTTCATTTTCTAAATACATCAATCCAAGAAATAATTGTGCTTCAATATTGTGTTGATTGGCAGCTAAAGTCAACCATCTAATTCCTTCATTTATATTTTTTGGAATATCTTCACCAATGATATATAGTCCACCAAGTTTATATTGCAAATCTGAATCTCCTTGATTTGCAGCCATAGTTAGCCACTTAAGAGCTGCATTTACATCTTTTGGAACTAATTCATCCTCATTGTAAACCCCAACAAGTGCTTTTTGTGCTTTCATATGACCTCTCTCGGCTGCCATTGTAAGCCACCTAATTGCTTCATCATAATCTCTAGAAATCAACTTACCGCTTGCGTAGATATTAGCAAGATCATATTGTGCTTCCATATCCCCTTGAATGGCTTTATCAAGCAGTTGATTGAATTCGGATTTTGTTTGATTGAGATCTTTTCTCATAATTTTATCAGCGATACTATTTAAAAATCTTGTTAGCAATATACCTATTCCAAGACCTATTATCGCCCCAATGATAGAGAAAAATACTGAATCAAATCCAAATAAAGATGGCAGTTGATACCAGCCAATAGCAATAGTTGTTGGGATAGTACCTAATGCAATTGCAAACAGAAAGAACATCATTAGCGTCATTTCAGCTCCACTTATACCCATCTCATCTAACATACTATTGGTATCTTTTGCAATCTTTTTAAGATTATCAATGCCTGAACTATAAGGATCTTCCATATATTTCGAATTTTTATTCATATCATTTGACATAACTATTACTCCTTAACTTAATAAACTAACCAATTTCAAAGAAACTATAGATGTATAAAAAAGAATACTAATTTTTATAACATTCCACTTTTTCTTAAAAACAATATATGCAACAACTGTAAAAACATGCAATACGATTAATGATGTCGTAAATAAAAACTTTCCAGTTAAGTCTTCGTTTTTCCAAACATCCATCAATACATATAACCAAAGTCCAAATGCATAAATAGCAGAAGCCCCAACTGTAGCAAAAAATATAACCATGTCAACTGCTCTTTCATCGTCCCCAGATGTTCCTGCATATAAGTTTGAAAAGCTCAAACCAACTAAAAGCAAAAATAAAATTTTACGCATTATCATCCTTCGCATTAAGTTTTTCTTTATACTCTTCTAGGAATGCAATTATTTTATTTATACTCTCCAAACATAATGGAAGTGTAAAATATTGTTCTTTTTCACCTTCTTCAGTCGGAGGATAACCTTTAATATCGCCTTCAATTTCGGGATTTTCTTTCCAACGCATCCCAACTGCATTATATTTGGCTTTGCAAGAATAAACACCAAATGCTATCTTAAATGGTTTGCTATCAGATTTTTTACATGATTTTATTTCACAAAAATCATGAACCAAAAAACTACCTTCACACATTTTCAACCCCTTTAATCAAAATAACACCTTATAGAGTGTTGTTGCAAAAATCATATCTAAATACAATTTAACAAAACCTTATAGGGTGTTGAATTGTAAATGTATGAAAATAGTTGATTTTGAAAACGGTTGCTTAGAAGATTTTTACGAGCTTATCAGTAAGAATATAATAAGAATAAGAAAAGAGAAGAAAGTTTCTCAACTAAAACTAGCCAATGCTATCGGTCATCAAAATGCAACTTTTTTGGGGAAAGCTGAATTGTTAGCTGAAAACAAACACTTTAACCTTGAACATCTATATAAAATTTCTGTTGTTCTTGAAGTCGATATCTCCGAGTTTTTTAAAAACCATAAAAGAAACATTTGAGCTTTTAGCTATAATACGAAAAATATTTAAAAGTGAAATTAATGGGCAACAAACTTCATATCGTATCTCTTGGATGCACAAAAAATCTAGTCGACACCGAAGTCATGATGGGAAAACTTCAAAACTTCACCCTGACCGACAATCAGGAAGAGGCCGATGTAATTATCGTAAATACATGCGGATTCATTGACGCGGCG
>JAUPLZ010000398.1 GCA_030836705.1 Campylobacterota bacterium | reverse complement strand
ATAAAAAATAGCATGCTGATTGCTTTTAATCGGAGATAAATCATCTTGAAATTCAGTTCCAGAAGGTAAGTTTGGCCATATGCCAACATAACCAAGAATCGTATCTTTAGATGCTCTTACCTGCTCTTTTGCTTCAGCTATTCTGCCTTTTTCTCTCATTGCTTTTACTGCCTGAAAAGAGCCGCCTATCATTATGCCAATTATCGTTAATGCTATTGCCAACTCTATTAGTGTAAAGGCCGTTCTTTTCATTTTATTCTCCTAGCTCTCTCACTCTTTTTTGTATTGTAGCATAGAGAGGATGAGAGTCGTCCACTTGATTTAAAATATCTCTGTAGAGCACTCTTGCTTGAGTATTTTGTTCCATATCTAAAACACGGGCATAAGAAAAAATATTGTAAATATCACTTGGATTTTTTTCATAAGCCATTTTATAAAAAGAAGTTGCCCTCTGCATATCCTCTTTTTTTTCAAAATAGTATCCGGTTAACATCATTAATTTGCCGCTGCCATCCACTGCAATATACGGAAGCATATCATTATAGTAATTTTCTTGATTACTTTTAACTGCCCCGTAAGCATAAGCGTACAAAAGCTTACCCTGATGTCTCTCGCTCTCTATAGTGCTTTTTGCTTGAAACCATGCACCTTTTTACCATAAAGATAGCAGAGATTATTTTTTATTTTTTGATTTTCATAGCCGGAAGCAAGAAGCATTTCATAGTAAAGCATAGCTCCGGTCTCATCACCGCTTTGATAAGCATTATTTGCTTTTAATAAAATGTCTGATTTATCAAATTTAGATATTTTTGGATTACTATCTTGCTTTTGTGCTACTTGTTTTTTTTCTTCATTTGTTCCATCAAAAACCAAACTGTTTTTCATATCCAAATTAGTTGACTCTATAATATATGCAGATGCATATCCGGCTTCTTTTGCCTTTTGTAAACTTTGCTTCATACTGCTATAAGATTTATTTTCTCCATAACGGCCTACAACATAATCTCCGATTTTATGTAAAAAAGTCTCTTTTTTTATATTTTCTGGGGTTTTCTCAAGTATCGTTTTAGCTTTTGCAATATTTTTTTCTGAAAATAGCTGGACAGAATATATTGTTGTTTTTATCTCTTTTTTTTCATTACCAAACGTCAGCACATCTGAAGCAAAAACAAGAACAGAAAAAGAAAAAAGCAGAAATAACTTTATCATTCAACTATCTTTAGTCTAATCAATATAACAAGTTCGCGCTTTTCATCGCTATTTACGGTTTTAGTAAAGAACGCTCCTAAATAAGGAAGATCTCCAAGTAACGGGATTTTTTCCTCTTGTTTTGAAATGGTATTATTTATCAAACCACCTATTAAAACTAAGTTATTATCTTGAGCATAAATTGTTGTTCCTGCTTCTTTTATATTTAAAATAGGAGCAGTAGCTACTGAAACCCCGTTTTCATCTTTATAATCAACCACCTCTTCTATGCTGGATGTTATCGGGACAACATTTAACATAATCCTGCCGTTCTCCATAATTGTCGGTGTTACTCCCATTGTTACGCCATCCAAAACATCTCTGCGGGTATATGTAACTTCGCTTGTACTTGCAGACCCGCCTGTCCCTTGAGTTATCTGAACCTCTTTTTCCCAAAAAGGAACTAGCTTGCCGGACGATATCATAGCTGATTGACCGCTTAGTACACTTATGCTCGGATTTGAGAGTGTATTTACATCTCCTGATGTATCGAGTGCATCTATGACGGCAGAAAAGCTTTTTGTACTATAAGACATTGTTCCAGCAACGGCGCCACCTAGCCCAAGTGTTTGCCCAATATTGAGCTGATCGCCGGTTTGAAAAACGCTATTGGTTACAACATCCCAATTAACACCCAAAGCGTGGCTGTCATTTAAAATAACTTCTAATATTTTTGCTTCAATAAGAACTTGCCTATTAGACTGTTTTTTTATTTTGTTTATGACATCTTCAATTGCATCTATATTTTTCTTTCTATCATAAACATTTAGAGTACCGCTAAACTTATTTAGTGTGTACTTTCCGTCTGCACTAATTAAAGATGCCACATTTTTTTCAAGCTGTTCATAAAAATTATTTATCTCTTCCGGGTTGTTAAAGTTTAATTTAAACTCGCCCTTCAATCCTTTCGACCCGCCGGAAGAACCGCCTCCGCTTGCAGAACTTAAAGTATCCCCGCCAAGCTCAGTTTTAAATGATGAAGTAGTATGAACATAAGGAATTATAAAATTTTTTTGCTCAAACTGTTTTATATGGAGTATGTTTCCCGTTAGCTTATAGTAACCCCCTGATATGTTCATTACTATATCCAACACATCTTTTAGAGGTGCTCCTTTAACGGAAATAGTTATAGGAGTATTTACATCGACATCTTTATCAATAATCAAATTTAAACCTGATTGTTCAGATATTTGATACATAACTTTAGAAAATTTAGCTTCATTTGCGGAAAAAGTAATCTTCTGTTCATCAAAAACTGAAATCTCCTGATATATAGACGGGAGTGTAATAGGTGGAACGCTCCCTTTTTTGTTTGATTGGGCAAAAGCTTCAATCTCTTCACTCGCACTTTTAATTTTTGTAGATTTTGACTTTTTAACCTCAGGTGCAGTATGATTTGAGCATCCAGTTACTAACAACAATAATAAAATTATTGAAACAATGTGAGCCATTTTAATCCTTTTTTAGTTTTTAATTGAACACGGTTTTTTTCTATTTTTACAATTACGGCACCATAAACTACATCGCCCTCTTTGACGATTAGATCATCTATTATAGCGGTTTTATCATCAGGAAAAAGTGCTTGAATAGTATGTACATGTTGTTTTGATTCAACTTGCTTGTTTAAAGTAGGCTTATAATCTTGAGATTTCTCATTAAATAGATTCTCCGCTGCCCACTTTGCTTCATTTTTCCTTTGAACTATTTTTTCCTCAATATTTTGGTATTTTTTAATTTCTGTTTCTATTTGTAGGTATGTGCCTGTTTTCGCATCTAAATCCTTATTTGAATATTTTTTATATGCAGGAAAAATGTAATGAGCATAACTAATAATTTCAGCACTAAAAAAATAGACCAATGCAGAAACAATGAATGGAAAAGTTAAAAAAATCAACTGCTTACTATTGAGGTACATCATCTTCTCCATTGTATTGAGATAAGTTATTTTCTTCACTATGGGGTTGCACAACTTGAACTTTACCGACTATGCCATTGGCATCCATTTTAAGCTCTCTAAATTGCAAAAATCCATCATCGTACTCTATTTTCATAAAGTCCTTAAGTTTATTTCTATCGCCTTTGCTAATACTGTATGATAAATCAATATTTTTTGCAAAATTATCTTTATAAATATATTTATCCACAAGAAGATTGTATTTGTCTCTATTTTCATCAAAAAAGTAAATCATATTTCTATCAGTCACTAAAGAGTCATTTTGATCATCGCTAATTGCCGGAATAATGTCATTATCAAGCCATAAGTTTATTTGAGCAATTTTTTGAAGTTTTTGTATATTTTTACTATTTTGTACATTAATAGCTTTTACTTTGGCTTCCTCTTCCTCAAACCAACTCATCAATGCCGTTGTTAAAACAAAGAGAAGAAGACTGAAAGTAATTATGCTTATATTTTTCATCTTCTTCTCCTCTCTT
>JAUPLZ010000397.1 GCA_030836705.1 Campylobacterota bacterium | reverse complement strand
ATTTCAAGCGGTAGAGCGTATTTGGTGTTGGTGCCATCAACTAGATGGTTTTTGACATCTTCCCAAAAAATATATTTTAGTGTTTGGCTGTCAGGATCTCTTACTTCAAGCGAACTCCATATTTCTAAAATAATATTTTTGTTATAGTCGTCAAATAGTACGATTTTGGTTTTTGTGTATTTGGTCAAATCTATCGTAAAACTTATATTAAGAGCGCTTGCTAAATCAAATATTGTTTGTAAAATCTCGGGTATATATTCTTTGGATGTAAAAAAATCATAATCGCCGCTATATGCATTCTCGCTATCATAAGGCTTGTATCGCAAATTTACCAAAGGTATCTGTTTTTGATTGATTTTGTCGATAAAATTTTCAAATAAATAAAACGAATTTTGCATATAAAACTTTCATTGTTGTTTGTGAAATAATAACAGGTGCTTGATTAACATATAATGCTTATTAAGATAGAATCGCCAATAAACAAAAAAAGGTTATGCTGGTTTATGAAAAAAATAGCAATTGCGGTTAGGACACTAAAAGGCAAAACCGGTGCATCGGCTATAGTATTAGAACACGCTAAGTTTCTCGTAGAAAAAGGGTATCAAGTAGAGATATTTAGCGATAAATTTGATAAGGAATTGATAAGCAATGTTGGAGCAAAAGCAAGAAGCATTAAGCCGTTTGGTTTATTTGATCTTGGCAAAAGGAAGAGCTTTTCAAATAAGTTTTCAAAAATTGTAAAAAATGAGAAGTTTGATTTGGTAATCGGGCATGGCGATATCATAGAGCAAGACATTGTGTTTTTGCACAACATTGTCTTTAAGGCGCACGAGCTTATTCCGGATGAATCAGACAAAAAAATTAAAACAGTCGGCGAGATACACAAAAATATTTTTTTAAAAGACAAATTCAAGCTTTGTATAGCCAACTCGCAAATGATGAAAGATGACATAGTAAATAGATTCAATGTAAATCCAGAAAAAATAAAAGTAGTCTATCCGGGGAATAATCTCGAAAGATTCTCAAAAAAAAAGAGAGATGAAAATTATCATATCTCAAGAAAAGAGCTCAAAATAAAAGATGGTGACTTGCTTGTGGGATTAATAACATCCGGAAATTTTGAAAAAAGAGGCGTAGATGTTTTTTTGAATGCCGTAAATATTTTAGCCAAAGAGATACCAAATATAAAAATACTGCTAGTGGGCAAAGAAAAAAATCCGCAAAAGTATCTTAATCTTATTGAAGATGAAAAAGTAAAAAATTCCATTATGTATATTCCTCAAACTTCTAGCGTTGAGAAGCTTTTTTGCGCTCTTGATCTTTTTGTTTTGCCGGCTTATATAGAAGAGTTTGGACTTGTCGTGCAAGAGGCTATGGCTATGGGGCTTGCTGTTTTGCTGGGTGAAAATGTCGGAGCCGCAGAACTGTTTGCAGAGCACAAGCAAGAGGTGGTTTTTGATTCTTTAGCGCCTGTTATGTTAGCAAAAAAAATAAAACAAGTGCTTTTAGATAAAAAATACAGAGAAAGACTTCAAGAGTTGTCGCTAAGGTATTCAAAAACTAGCGATTGGGATGGCTACTCTCAAACAATATATGAAGAGTATAAAAAATTAGGATTGCTCTAAGGTTTTAAAAAGGGTTTATCGAATTTGCATAAGAGCAGACGAAATTGTCAAAATCATTTAATACCACATCTAGCTTTTGCAGGTCGTTAGGCATCATAAGTCTATGTTTTTTGTGATTTTGAAGACAGTGGTTGCAACCATTTAAGTCAGTACAACCCTCAACCGTGCTTACTACTATAATTCTTTGTTTTGGTTTTTTTTGAGTTATGTGATTCAATACTTCTTGAGCGTTTAGTATAGAGAAATTAGCCACTACAAAATCATATGAGTTTTTTTCAAAAAGTTTTATGGCTTCTTCTTTTTCTGTAGTATGGTCTACAAGAAACCCTCTTCGCCCTAATCGTCTTTTTTGAACGCTGGCTATAATGTCGTCATTAAATATTAAAATTTTACTATTGTGCATAACCATAAGTTTAACACAAATTCCACAAAAAAGAGAATTTTATTTATAGTTTAAGTAAAATTTAATATAAAGTGTTACTCTTTGGTTATTTCATTAATTTTTTCTACCGCTTTTTGCCTAAGTAAATTTATCACTTCAAGCTCTTGATTGATTTTTTTTATTTTTTCTTCATCAGTTTCATCAAGCAGTTTTTCTTTTAGCGTGTCTTCTCTTTTTTTCATATCTTTTAAATGCTCTACGATATCTTCTTTGTCTTTTATTTTTTTGTCGTATCCTTTGTCCAAAAACCTTCTGATTTTTTCCGCAATTTTTTTAAATTTTGATTTTTTCATTATTTCAACCTTTTGATTGTGCTATTCCGTTTGCATCACTCTTGTCTATAGTGAGCTCTTTTTCGGCATGTTCTCTAAACCACAAAAATTCCGCCGCCGTTATTAAATTCTCGCATATGTCATATACATAATTTGTATCATTCATAAGCGATGTTGCCATTTTGTTGGTTATTAACTCCTCCTTTATAAGCTTGATAACTCTTTGAGATGCAGCCGCATCAAACTCACTTAGCGATACTTTTAGCATCTGCAATCTGCTTATATCTCTATTTTCTTCTTTTTTTAGCAGGTAAACTTCTCTATATACGCTAAAAAGTATGGTTCTTAAAAAATTGTATTCAGCCTTTATAAAAGAATTTTGGTGATAAGTGTATGTGTCTATGTTTTCTCTTATCATACCAATATCTTTTACCGCCTGAACAATTCGTCTATTTGCCATTGTGATTCTAAAAAGATATTTTTTGTCGCTCTCATTCATAAAATCCTGCGCTAGTGTTCCAAAAGATATAATCTCTCCATAGAGTGATTTTATATTTTCTTGGTAAGCTTCATTGATATCAATCGGTAACTTATTGTTTGAAGCTTCTATTGTTTTTTCTATCGGCTTGTTTGAATAAATATCCACTCTGTGAATGTTTATTCCGTGAGCCAAAATCATATAAGCGTTTTCTAGCAGCCTTTCTGTTTCTTTTAAAAACGCACTTAGTGCCGCATTTGGAATTTTTACTATCGCTTTATTTATGTATATAGGTTGATCGGCTTGTGTTTTTGTTTTTGTGAATTTTCTATTTAAAAAATTAATAAGAACGGTAACAAACGGCAGCATAACGATTACACCGATAACATTAAATATGGTGTGAAATAGAGCGAGCTTTAGGGCATAATCGTTTTGTGCGATTTGAATCAACTCTGCAATGTAATCAACCAAATAGATAATAGGATAGAAAAATATTATAGCGATTAACCCCGTCTGAGCATTGAAAATAACATGTGCTAAAGCTAATCTTTTTCCGTTTTCATTGGATGTTAGAGCGCCTAAAATAGCCGTTATGGTTGTACCTATATTTGCACCTATTGCTAGGGCTATTGCATTTTCGTAAGTTATCTGATGACTTGCGATTGCGGCTATTACTATAGCCATTGTTGCCGCACTTGATTGCATGACAACAGTCGCCACTATTCCAATAAATATGTATACAATAAGACCCAAAAACCCGCCTATTGCGTATTGTGATAAGTTTATATTCTCTTTTATTGCATCAAAACCGTCTTTCATATCGGATATTCCAAGAAACAAAAGCCCAAGTCCTAAAAGAATATCGCCGATACCCCTGCTTGATTTGCTTTTTGTA
>JAUPLZ010000396.1 GCA_030836705.1 Campylobacterota bacterium | reverse complement strand
TCTTTGCCTATTTTTGTATCGAGTCCATTTGTGAGTTTTGATATGACGGTTTCAAGTTGTGCTGTTTGGAGTGCTTGAAATAACTTTTCATCTTCTATTTTTTTGCCGAATGTTAGATTGTGCCTTAGTGTGTCATTGAACATTTTGGGCGATTGAAGAACTAAAGACACATTTTCTCTAATTACATCAAGTCCTATTTGATTCACTGGAGTATTGTCAATATATATTTTGCCGGAACAGACTGGATAAAGCCCTAGAATTATGTGTGCTAGAGTGGTTTTGCCGCTTCCGCTAGGACCTAAAAGTGCAACCGTTTTGCCTTTTGGGATGGTCATGTTTATATTGTGTAAAACTTCTTTGTCCTTGTAGGAAAAACAGATATTTTCCAAGTGAATCTCATTTGCGTTTGTGTTTAAAAAAGGGTTATTTATATGCGGATATTTAGGCTCTTTGTCTAGGGCTAAAACAGCATTTAGTCTCTCTAGCGCACTATTTGCGTTGTGATAGGAGAAAATAATTTGCATTATCTCTTGAAGCGGAGAGACCATAAACCATAAATATCCCATGACTGCTAGCATCTCGCCGATAGAGAGTGATGAAAAAAGCACCATTATCATGGCTATGGCTCTAAAAATTTCAAACCCATATAAAAAAACCAAAGATGACAAGAAGCCAGCAGCTTCGCTTTTCCAGCCAAAATTCAAAGAGCTTTCTTTTATTGCTCTTGCATTTTCTATCATTGAGTTAATGTATCTATTTTCTTGGTTGTGAGTTCTTATTTGGATAAAAAGGTCTATCGTTTGTGTGAGCGATTCTTGAAAATCCTCTATTTTTTGGTTCTCGCTTTTTTTGAGTTTTTTTATCCGTCTGCCCAAAAATACAGTAAGAATAATAACCATAGGATTTATCGTAAGAATTATAAGAGCAAGCTGCCAGTTTATAATCAAAAGTACTGCGGCTACGCCAATAAGCGAAAGCAAAGAAACGATAAATCGTCCGATGCTTATACCGATAAAACTATCGACTGTGTTTATATCAGTTACAAGTTTTGCTCCTACGCCGCCACCGCCTAATGCTTCGTATTCTGCTATTGAGACATCTTTTAGGTGGTTTAGCAGCTTGTCTCTTATTTTGAAAATAATTGTTTTTGAAATTGTTGTAAAAAGTTTTGACTGGATTACATTTAGTACAAAAAATGCAAATCTTAAAAATAGAGTCGTAAAAAGAACGATTAAAATATAAATATAGGAATTTTGAGGAGATATGATGGCATCAATTATCTCCATGATTTTACCCGGTTTTCCTAATAGTACCTCGTCTATTAATATCGGAAAAAGAAGCGGAATCGGCAAGCTTATAATTGCTGCAAATAGAGCTATGAACTGCCCTAATGCTATCTCTTTTTTGTATGGCTTTGCCTCTTTAAGGAGCGAAAGCCATGTGATTTTATCCACTTATCGGTACTCTACTATTTTTTCAAGTGAAAGTCTTGTTTTTTGCGGCTGTGGATTTAGTCTGTAGCCGAATGTAAGCAAAAGAGCTATCTCATATTTTGTCGTGTCTATCCCTAAAACCTCTTGCACTTTTGCTTTATCCATTCCTTCGATTGGGCATGAGTCTATTCCTATCATTGCAGCGCTTGTTAGCATATTTGCTGCTGCAATATAGCCTTGTTTCATACTCCAATGCACAAGCTCTTCATCGCTTCGCCAATCGTTATGATTTTTGTATCTTTCAAGATAGGCTTTTTTTCTATCTTCATCCCAATTTTTATAAGTTAGCATTTCTGTAACATATGGATGAGTAGAGCGAAGAATTTTTTTAGCAAGGACTACGACTAGCTCGCTACAGCTTGTAATTTGAACTTGATTCCAGCAATGAGGGCGAATTTTTGCCTTTAGTTCGTCATTTTGAACTACTATAAACTTCCACTGTTCCATCCCGAATGAAGATGGAGAGAGCCTACCTGTTTCTAGTATAAAATCAAAATCTTCTTTTGGTATTTTTTTTGTCTCATCGAATGCTTTGCATGCATGGCGAAACGAATATGCATCTAAAATCTCTTTTTTTGTCATTTGAACCCCTTTTTAGAATTGTATAATAATTTTATCTAAAGCAATACTTAAGCAACTTGCGTTAGAATCTAATTATAAAAAGTGTCTTTTAAGTGGCTGTTAAAAACAGGTGGTCTAAAAAGATGGAGGTTGGATATGTCTAAAACAGTTTTAATTTTTGCGTTTATATATTTTTTAGTTATACAAGCTATTCATGTTGAAGTGCCTGTTGATCTAAGTAAAAAAAAAGAGTATGTAGTGCCTGAGCATATTGATAAAATACTAAAAGATGCTTGTTACGATTGTCACTCTTATGATACTAAATGGCCATGGTATAGCTATATGGCGCCAGTATCTTGGATAATAAGATATGATGTATCGCATGCGCTTAGATGGCTTAATTATCAAAGATGGGATGAGTATAGTGACAAGAAAAAAGAGAAGGTTTTAAGAACGACTATAAGATTAATAGATTCCGGAATGCCTACGCCTATTTATCTTATGATGCACGATGAAGCAAAACTTACAAAAGAGCAAAAACAACAAGTTAAAGATTGGGCAAATGAATTGTTAAGAACAAAAGAGTATTAGGAGTCCTTTAAAGCACTCCTGCGATTTTTGTTTGGCAGTATGGGCATTTGCTTTCAATCAAGTGATTTTGAACTATTTCGCCTATGTAGCCACTTCTGTCTATGATTTTTTTCTTGCAGTTTGGACAGTAAGTGCTACTTCTATCTTCGTCCAAAACATTTCCTATATAAACATAATTTAAGCCCGCTTTTTTGCCTATCTCATATGCTTTTATTAGTGTAGAATGAGGCGTTCGCGGTATATCAAGCATTTTGTATTGCGGATGAAACGCTGAAATATGCCATGGCATATCAAGACTGATTGAGGCTATAAAATTGGCTATTTTTTCAAGTTCTTCGCTAGAGTCGTTTAGTGTCGGGATGATTAGGGTGGTTATCTCCACCCATATTCCTTTTTTGTATGAGTATTCGACGGTATCAAGTACCGGTTTTAGTTTGGCGCCTGAGATGTTTTTGTAAAAATCATCACTAAATGCTTTTATGTCTATATTCATAGCATCAAGATATGAACCCATGGTATCAATTGCTTTGTGGGTTTCATAGCCGCTTGTAACAAAAATGTTTTTTAATCCTTTCTCATGGGCTAGCTTAGCCGTATCGTACGCATATTCAAAAAAAACAGCAGGTTCGTTGTAAGTGTATGAGATTGATTTGGTTTTATATTCAAGTGCTAGATTTACTATGTCGTTTGGCATCAAGTCATCGCCAAAAATATTATGATTGCGCTCTTTTGGATATTGCGAAATAGAGGCATTCTGGCAAAACTTGCAGCTAAAATTACATCCAACCGTTCCTAGCGAGAGGCTTTTTGAGTTTGGCAAAAAATGAAAAAGCGGCTTTTTTTCTATCGGGTCTATATGCAAAGCCGCAACTTTTCCGTAAACACTAAGAATCAATTCCCCGTTTTCTACAAATCTTACTCCGCATGTTCCGTATTCGCCTTCACTCAATACGCACGCTTGATGGCATGCCTCGCATAGTATTTTGCCGGTTTTTTCTATTTTTTTGCTAAGCCAAGCTTTATATTTCATGTTTTGCTCCTTTTTTGAGCATTTTTATTTATAGCAGTATACACTCTTGCGTAAAATTTTAAAAGTGTGTGTATCGGTCTTAAGTTGGGTGGTTGAAGCGAGGTCTTTTTAAGGGATGCAGCTGTAATGTCTTAGCTATCAAAACAAAAATTCTTAGACAAGGAGTCGTCAATGAGAAGTATGGCGATGTTGATTGGTTTGCTTGTGATGCTTTTTTTTAACGCATGCGGAGGGAGCGGAAGCAAGGGGAGTGGCTCGGCGACTGAGAAAAATTTGACAATATTATTTCCAGATCAATTATCAACAATATATTTTGTGGACTACTTGCAGGATGGCACAGGCATCGTTGCGCACAGGGGAGTATCTGGCGGGATTTCCAACTTGGATATTATAGAGACAGACGGAACCTATTATCAACTTTCATTTGGCAATACAGGTCTGCCTAAAATAAAAATAGGCGGTTATGAGATAGAAGTCATATCAACAGATGCAAGTAGCAAGGTTGCTCAAGTTGCTGTAAAAAATCCAGGTGGAGTTGTTTTGGAGTATAAAAGCTTTACTGTCCTTGAGAATAATAACTCAATCCAGCCAACAAACATTGTAGATAGCACATGCAATAACCCAGATGGTACGCAAGGGCTTGAGGATGAGGATTTTGCCAAAACTTATGCATGTCATATATCGCTTGAATTTGGACATGTAACTTTTGATCTTGTTAGGGGCGTCTCAAATCTATTGATAACAACAAAAGAAAATGTGGATAAGGTGTTAAGATATGCCGCTGGTGAGGTTTTTCGCACGGTTAATAGAGTTGAAGAGAGTCTGGATGAGCTTACAGTAAAATTAAATAGTTCACAAGACCTAAATGAGAGCATGGATAATATCTATGTCTATCCTAGTGTGGTTGAACAGTCGGATTCAGGAGAGAGTTTTTCTAGAACATTGGTAGATGAAGTGAGAATGCTAGCAGATGGTCAGTATGATTTAAATTCAAGTGGTATTGATCCATTGCTTTTGCGGACGCTTGACGGAAACCAGAGTGTCGTTGGTGGCAGTACGGAAGATAATCAGTCATTAATCACAGATGTGACTACAGAGGCTGGAATACCGATAATTTTAAGTTTTACTCCAACCACTGGTGCTGCAGGAACAGTTGTGAGTATAGCCGGCGATAATTTTGATACAAACATTGCAAGCAATATGGTTATGTTTAACGGCGCTCAAGCGACAGTATCAGCTGCAACAGCTACATTGCTGACAGTAGAGGTTCCAAATGGCGCATCAAGCGGTCAGATTTCTGTTGGTACGGCTGGCGGCACTGCTACTGCGACTGGGTCTTTTACCGTCTCATCCGGTTCTGAAATGGAAGTTGGTGGAGCGTGCGGCTCTGATCCTGACTTGTTTTTATATAATAACTATTGTGTATATGGTTTTTGCTGGACACCAGCGCTGGGATGTTCTCCGCTTGATGAAATGTTTGGATCAAAAAAAGGCGCAGAGGATTATTGTGACATTGTCTCTTTTGGAAGTGGATTAAAACAAACAGATGATTGTAGATGAATCTATAAAAGAATGACAAAAAACAGGAGTTTTGCCACCCTCCTGTTTTTTATATTACCTCTTAAAA
>JAUPLZ010000395.1 GCA_030836705.1 Campylobacterota bacterium | reverse complement strand
ATGATACATTTTTAATAGATATGTTTAAAAAATTTATAAATTCAAAGCATATCATAAAGTAGGTGCAGATTCTTTTATTATGCACCTACTTAAGATTTGTTGAATAAGAATACTCATCAAGTATAGAAAATTCAAAAAATGTAGCATTTTTTAATTCATCAATGCCTATTCCATTGTTAGAACACACATCAAGTAAACACTCAAAATCATCATCATCTACCTGCATATTTACAATGATTTTTTCCCTATTTGGGAGTTGAATATTGGAATATTTTGAGTTTTTAAACTCGACTAAATCAAAAGATATTTCATTGTTATAATATTTCTCAAGCATATCTTTTTTAAATGTATTGTAAATATCCTCTGGCAATGCAATATCTGCAACAATATGAGAACACTCTCGTGTTGAAATATCAATTTCTTTCATCATTAGTTTATTTTCCTTATGTATTAAAGTAAGTAATGAATTTTATAAAAAAAATTGTGATTTGTGATTAGAGTTGAATATTTTTCAATTTATAAAAATCACAAATCAAAATTTTTAATATATACTTCTCTCATATTAAAACCAAACCTCTGTCTTTATGACATGTTTGCCGATTTTCGGCATTTTTTGACTCGTAACATACTTTTTAAAAAGTATTGATAGTTGTATGTATTTCCACAAGGAGTTTTTTAAATATTTCTCCTTGGTGGAGATATTTGTCGTTTAAAACCCCTTATGGAAGTACATCAGTATTTCACATTTTATTTTAAGGGGTTCATTATGGACAAAACAATTAAAAAATCAAGTGCAGGTGCCTTATTTAAAGGCAATGAAGGTTATTTAACTCTAGGTTTACAAAGAGTAAATGTCAAAATGGTTAAGGCTACAGAGCAACAAATGGCTAAGCCTAACTCTCCAACTTTTAGATTGGTGCAAATTGATAAAAATAATCCTGAATTCAGAAAAGATTTGTGCGGTTTGTTCTTAAAACAGACAAATGGCGGTACAAATTTTTATGAAGGTTCACTTGAAATTGGTTTTGGTGTGATGCAAATCACAATTTGGAAAATAGCTGAAGAAAAAAGAAAAGGTGAAACCTCACCCACTATGGCTATTTTTGGAAAACTAATGCTTGAGAGGTTAGATAAAAACACTGATAATAACAGTGCAACTAATTCAAATCAAGATATACCTGAAGTAAATATAGATGAAGATGAGATACCGTTTTAACGGGTCTCTTTGATTCATATTCTACTTCCTATTTCTTATCACTAATGGCTTCATAGAGCCGATAAAGAGACTTTATAGTTTCAAGATTTATCGGCCATAAGCCATATCTCTTTTTATCTATTTATATCTCCTTGTCGGTTGTTTGAAGTCATTAGTTGATTTCTTATTAAATCAGTCCAAAGCAGTGGTTTAGTCATTGATTATTGCGGACTCTAAAGGAGTGTAAAATGACAAAAGATGAATTAGGTGAGCTAATTGATAAAAGCAATGCTTATTACTCAATATGCTCTTTGATTGACAATAATCGTGGTCGAAAAGTAATTATTAGACCTTCTGGCGTACAAACTTTTTTGGCGAATCGATTAGCTTGGGCAACAGCACAACTTCTTGGCTTGTTTTTTGATGGAAACGATAGTACTCATACAGGTACAGCATTGCATATTGCAGCGGATCATTTTTATCAGAACAAAATACAAGGCAAGGTTGCAACATTTAAAGAGTGTATGCTTGTGTCTGCTAGAGCTATTAGATATATGTGTAAAGCAAATGAGCGATACTCCATATACTGTGAAGCCAAAAGATTATTTGTACAATATTTCGAACATGCACTACTTCAAAACCCTATATATTCAGAGATGCCTTGTGGTATTGAACTTGATGAGTGGTTAGAGGTAAAAGGCACGCTTGATAGAATTGAAGTTGATGAATATGGCGAACATATCGTTGTAGATATTAAAACATCAGCTTCCAATGTCTATGGCACAAAAGTTGAAGAACCTACTGAATTAGTAGAGCTAAAATCTCAAAAAACTCTTTTTGAAAAAAATATCAAGGAGCAGTTTAAACCACTTAATTCAGAAAAAAGACTCAAAAAAACATCTGATGAGAGAAAGGTTGAGATTGAAAAAGAGGTTCAAAAACTTGAAAATGAATTAGAGCTTCAACTCTCTTTATTTAATGAAAAAATCAAACCTTTAGAAGATGAAGTTGCTCATCAACAGTACTTAAACGATTGTATTGCTGCTAAGGCAAAGTATGGCTTTCAATTAGCGATTTATGCAATGCTTTATCAAATAGAAACTGGTGTAGAGATACACAAAGCAAGAATAGAGTTGTTAGTAAAAACCAAAGAACCAAAATTAAGGGTATTTGAGTTTGAACTTGATGACTTAAAAGTAAAAGTTGATGCAATTTTACTTCATATCAAAGAGGTTTTAGAGTATTGGAATAATGGTGTTCCTGCTTCTGTACTATTTGGATTTAATCCTGAAAGTTTCAGAGGTAGTGAATTAAAAGAATTTTTGGATTTTTAAAGTAAGTAAGATCCCCCTCACAAGACTATAACAGAGTCGTTTCTGTCTTTGAGGTAGGCAATTACTGAAATTTTATCGATTTTAATCTTATTGTTGCCTTACACTCCAAATAGGGGAGAAAAATATTTCCCTATATTGGGTGGATATTTTCTCTTCTTTTGAAGCTGTAAAGCTTATAAATCAACACAATCCCTCTCATTTTAAAACAATCAAATCCACTTAAAAGTGTTACTTAGTGCAAAACAGATTTTGGGAAATCTGTAAGTGGTGAAGGAAAATATCATGGCACAAAATATTCAAACTTTAACAATCTTCAATCCTGATTCTTTCAATAGAACATGGGATATGGCTAATCAATTTGTTGGTACAAAATCTACTCCAAATACTCTTCTTCCAAAAGCATATCAAGGCGAACCTGGTGCATTTTTAATAGCACTAGATATTGCAAATGATCCAAACGATCCGCAAAGAGTTCTAACTGTTATGCAAAACCTTGACATTATTCAAGG
>JAUPLZ010000394.1 GCA_030836705.1 Campylobacterota bacterium | reverse complement strand
TTTAAAATAATTTGACTCAGTTCATTTTTGTAGCCGTCTATTGTAAAATCTACCCCGCCTATCTCTATATTTATATTATTTTTTGAAAATTGCTCTTTTAGGATTTGTTCTATCGCCCTTAGCATCTCTTGAGTAGAAAATTCTCTTTTTGCATCATCTTGCTTGAAAAAATTCTTAAAATCATCTATTGTTTTTGAAAGAAACGATATTTTTTGCATTGAACTAGCTGTAGATTCTTTGAGGTAATTTTGATCTAGTTCATTGGCATCAAAAGCATCTTCAATATCCTGAATATTTAGCGCTATAACACTTAGAGGTTGTCGCCACTGATGTGCTATGGCATTTATCATTTCACCCATAAGGGACATTTTTGATTGATGAAACAATATCTGCTCTTGGTTTCTTATTTTTTCTATTTGCTGGCTTACCAATTGGTTTAGGTTTTTGTTCACCTCTTCGAGTTTTAAATCTTTTTCTATAATTTGAGAATATTGTCCGCGGATTTTTTTATTAAACATATAAAAAATTATAAAAAGCAGTATAAAAATAATTATAGTAAGCAGAGAAAGGATGAAAATCAATTTCTTCGTACTCTTTTTGTAGTCTGTGACTTCGGAAGTAACATCTATGAAAATTCCCACTTTTGAGATTGGTTTCTTTTCAAAATCACTAAGCTCTAGGTTTTTTATGTAGGTAAAAAATTTACCGTCTCTTTCTAGCACCTCGCTCTGGTTTATTTCAAAATAGTTTATTAGCGAGCTATCAAAAAAATCATTTCTATATCTGTCAAATACTACATATTCGTTGGTTTGAAGAGCTATCTTATAAAGAGCTCTTTTTTCTTCTACGATATTTTCTTTATTTACCAAGACGATTATTTGTGAGTCGGGAATAACATATTTTATATTTTGTATAAGATAATCAATAAAAAGCCCTACCTCAACAGAGCCGATATGTTCGCCTTTTTTATTAAAAACTGGGTGAATTACTCTTTGAAAAATGCCGAAAATACCTGTTTCAAATCCGATATTTTTCACTTTTCTTTTATTTGTATCAACAACTGCATGTCTAAAAGAGCTAATATCATCGCCGTATCTTTGAGGATCACTCATTCTTAAAAACATATGATTATCAACGGTGTGAAAATTTAGTAAATTAACGCTTGCATTGTCTTTTATCATGCTTTTATAAATAGGCAGGAGCAAATCATAGAGTTTTTCTCTATTTTTGTTTTCAAAAGCCTCTATAACACTTTCTTCTTTTAAAATATTTTCAAGCTTATAGTTGTAGATATCGGTATTGTATTTTATGCTGTTTTCAAAAAAATTTTTAACTACATCGCTTTTGTATTTTAATGAATTGTCCAGATTTGTCTCTAGCCTTTCGTTGTCTAGTATAAAACTAACAACACCTATGGCTATAACGACAGTTAAAACAAGCAAATATGTCAAAAACTCTAATTTTTTAATTTTTTGCATCGCCAACACCTTTTGAAAGATTATACAACATCAAAGGCATGCTATTTGCTTTTATTAAGAAGATTTATTTCTAAAGGATTTTTGTGTATAAAGTGACTGGAATTGTTGCAGGAAAAGGAATGGTTGAAAAAACCATAGTTGCATCTTCGGCAAAGGAAGCCAAAGAATTTTTCAAAAAAGAACTAAACTCTCCAAAGGTTTCGGTTACTGTAGTTTCCGTAATACTAGAATCAAAAATAAAAAAAGATGAAAAATAGAACACAACTTTGATGGCAATTGACTGAAATGCAAAAAGTACTAAACTTGCGACCTCGAAGTTAAAGTCAAGAGCGGTATTTTATTGCTCTTTGGATAAAAATGTAATTCCAAGTCCAGTCTCTATCGGATAGCCTTCTTTTGCCCATCCCTTAAGACCCCCATTAAGATTGACTGCGTTAACATAGCCAAGTTTTTTAAGAGTTTGAGCCGCCAAAGCCCCACGACCTCCGCTGCGACAATAAGTTACAATTACTGCATTTTTATCTTTGATTTTATTAAATATCTCAAATTCCAAATTACCGCGAGTAATAGACTCCGTAGTTGAGTAAAATATCTCACCCTCGGCTCGCTGGTTCTCCTCGCGAACATCCAAAATAATTACACTTTTTTCACTATCTAACATCTCTTTTAAATGCTTGGGTGATATTTCACCGCCTTCTTGTTTTGCCATGGTAATTAGCTTGTCAAATTCCGGATGCCCCGCGATTAATGATGAGCAGGTTAATGAAACTATTAAGACTTGTGCTACTAATTTTTTTATCATTTTAATATCCTTTTTTTGTGCTATTTAACTAATTAACTAAATAGCATATCATAAAACAAGAATATTATTTTGTCAAGTTAAAATCAAACTGTCTTACTAAATCTTCTTTGCTCTTCTGGAACTTTTTTCAAATAAGCATCAAACGGCATCGCAAGGTTTCTAATAATCATAGAGCCTGTTGTTGTCGCCTCTATATTCGTATCTGTAATTTTGATAAGTTCCTCTTTTTCAAACTCTTTTAGCTCATTTAATGCATCGGCAAAATACTCTTTGAAATTTATTCCGTGCTTGGCTT
>JAUPLZ010000393.1 GCA_030836705.1 Campylobacterota bacterium | reverse complement strand
TTTAACTGTTCAAAAGAAGAAATTGTGATTTTATTTTGAGTACCTCTTGTTTTTACTTCAATTGCAGTGTTATGAACTATAAAATCTTGTTTTTCTTGCAATGGAGCTTGCCAAAAACTTAAAGATTCTTTTATGCCAAACTTTGGAAATAGCTCATTTTTTAAAAAAAAGAGTTCTCCAACCAAGCCAATAATTCCTCTTTTGTCAAGAACTTTTCTTTTTGATTTTAAAAATTTTCTCCAGCTATCGAGTCTATAAAGAAGCACTTCAATAGCTTTTTGTTCATTTTCTATACTTTTTGTTTTTTCTAACAAATCGCTGCATATTAAATAAAACATATCCTCATTTGCTAAATCACTAAGCACAAATGACAGTTGCTGCGTCCCACTTACAACATCAAAAACTATTTTGATGCCGAGTATCTCTTCAATATTTTTTATTTTTTGCACCTCTTGCGAAAGCTGCAATAAAAAAATCTTATTTTCATAAAAATCTACAGCCCAGTAAAACTTAAGCACCGAATCCTTGTTAGCTAAAATAGCAGAATAGTTTCCGTTTTTTAATGGTTTTATCAAATTTTGCCAAGGAATATTCATCATCTCTCTCTTCATCCTCGTTTTCAACGCCGAGATTTTGTTTAATCCAAACTCTATTTACTTTATATTCTACAGACCTGTTATTAAAACTTTTCGGAAAACTTATACCAAAAGCAATCGCTTCTCTAGCAACAATTGAAGATTGTGTAGCTATTTCCAAAACTTTTACAACCAGGAGAGGTTTATTTCTAACTTGCCTATATGGTTCCCCTGATTGTTTAATATTTTTAATTTTTCTTATCTCTTGAGCTTTTAAAACTTGATTTTCTGTCAACCCGACTTCTTCATCAAAAAATCTTATGATTCTTCCGCCCCCATCTTTAAAAGAAACATACCCATTAAAAGCCGACTTAACAGTTCTCTTTTGCATTTTGATATCAAAATTACTTAAAATTTCTGGCTTTGTACTATTTCCAGTTGAAGGCAGATACACATCCCATCTACTTAATTCTAAATCTTTTCCACCTTCAATATAATCAAGAAGTGTGTCTATCTCCTTTTTTTCTGATTCATAAACTATAAATTTATTAATGAAATTAATGATGTGCAAGATATCTATATCAGACCATAAATATCCTTTTTGTTCTACAAAAAGCGGCTTTTCAAGTTTTGCTAAAAAATTTTCTAGTACTTTTTGATTTTTTATAATAATCTGCTCATTTGTGTCTAATGCTTTTACTTCAAAGAGAGAACTAGAATAAGAGGTTGAGAGCACAAAACTATCAGAGTTGTACATTTTATTTAAGGCGGTTATCAAAAGTTTTTCTGGGTGTGTTTGAACTTTTAGTCCATAATCTCTTGGGGTAAGTTTATGGTATTCCAAGACTTTAAATTCTTCCCTTAAATCTTCCAAAACGCTAGCTATGTGTGCGTACCAATTTAAAGATTTTTCAGTTAAATATACTCTGCAGATATCATCATAACCATCTCTATATCCGAACCATCTACCCATTTGTAGTAAAGTATCGTACATCGCTGTATTTCTTAAAAAATAACTAATAGTTAACCCCTCAAGAGTGAATCCTCTTGAAAGGCTATATCCGCCAACAGCTATCACATGAAGACCACCATCATCTTTATAGTCATCATAATTTAGCTGCTCTTTTGATTTACTGTTAATAAGTAGTGTTTTAATTTGGGATTCAAGCTTTACTATTTCACTAAGTATTTTAATGAAATCATTTGTACTTTTATATTCATTTTGCCAAAGTTTATATAATTTTGCAATTTTTTCATTTTTTATCACATCTAAAAATGGCTTTTTATAATTCAACTTTATAGCATTTAGTAAACTTGAAAGTTCTTCTTGAATAATATTTTTAACTTCTACTTGATAATCATTTTTATGAGTAACATTGACCAGCATGGAAGTATGAGGATTTTTTATATCTCTTATTTTTTTGATACCAATACTTAAGATAAATAGATACATCGCCTCAAAAAAACTCTCAGGCATTCCAACTATTTCAAAATCTTTTGGCAACGGTACAGGAAAACACATTTCATTATCTGTGATAGTTTTTAAGTATTTTTCACTCTCTTCAAGAAAAACTTTTTTTGCTCCAAAATAATTAGATGGTGTTTCAAGAGAAATGATAAAGTCATCTGGAAACAAATCATCTTTATACTCTTCATGCTCTGCATCAGGGTCTATAAAAATATTTGCAAATGGAGTAGCTGTGAATCCTACATAGCTTACTTTATAAAACATATTTAAAATTTGTCGTATCTGCTTATTAATAGTAGTTGCTTCATTTGGTTTCTTTTTTGTATTGATAGAAGCATTGTCAGCCTCATCATCAATGAGTAACATTGGATAATTTTTTATAAAAGTATCTTTGTCTTTAGAGGTTTCAAGCCAACTAATAATATTTTTGAGTGTTGATGAATTCTTTTTGATAACCAAAATAACAGGCACTTTGGAGTTTATTGGGTCAAAAGTTTGTGATTTTAATATTGTTTTTTTAAAATCACTCTCTGTATTTGTAAATGAAATTGGTCTTTTAGAAAGTTCTCCATCTAGCCCAAGACATACTCATAGTGATTCTGTTCTT
>JAUPLZ010000392.1 GCA_030836705.1 Campylobacterota bacterium | reverse complement strand
GATACTTCGCAACAGCATCATTATAATCAGGGTTGCTTTTTAGATATTCAATCACTACGTCATTTGGTTCTCTTTTAATCTCAATCACCAGCTGAATTATAAACTGATCTATATCATAAATAGCTATAGCTTTTTTCTCTTTTAAGAGCATATTCGTCCCGCTGCTTTCATTATATCTATGCGGCAAAACAAATATCGGTTTTTGAAACTCCAATGCAAATTCAGCGCTTCTCATTGAGCCGCTATCAATATCGGCTTGAGTTATCACGACAGCATCGCTTAAGCCCACTACTATTCTATTTCTAAGCACGAACGAATATTGTCTAGCTTCATAAGAAGAACCATATTCGCTAAGCGCTAGGCTTTTTGAATAGATATTTTTTATAAGCTCTTTGTTTATTTTTGGATAAACAATATCAAGCGAGTTTGCCATAACGGCTATTGTATTTTCACCTGCGCCTATGTGCGCTAGAGCATCTATACCCATTGCGGCACCGCTTACCACAACACCGCCATTTTCGCTAATCCTTTTAGATATTTTAAGCGTCATATCTTTTGCATATGAAATTGGTCGTCTTGTCCCAATAATAGCTATTTTTTTTCTATTTAATAGCTCTTTGTTTCCTACAAAAAAAAGTTCTTGCGGTGGATTTTTGATTTTTTTTAACGATTCTGGAATATTGCCTAAGGTTTGAATATCAAACATTACTACAACAGCTCTTTTACATACACAACTTCAACATCTTTTAAAATACCAGAAGAGTCCATTAATGCCTCTATAGTCTTTTGTCTTGGATGCCCTATTGCGATTGCATAGCCGTTTTTCTTAGCAATTTTTACCGCTTTTCCTAGTTGTTCTTTGATATATGAAACATCCTGAACATTATCCAAAAAAACATCTCTTGTTAATATTTTTTTATTTACAAAATTTCCGGCTTCAACAGCCATTGAGCTGCCTATCGTCCTGCTATCGATAAACTCAAAATCATACTCTTTTAATGCCTTCATTAGCCTAATCATAGCCTCTTTGTCTGCTGTGAACTTACTGCCTGTGTGATTGTTAATAATAGTTGCAGAGGGAAACAGTCTTCTTATTTGCTTTATTCTGCCCATTATTTCAACCTCGCTGCTATTTATAGTCAGCGTTCTATCTTGCGGGGAGTTGAAATTCAAAGCCTCCAATGGCAAATGAATCATAAAAAAATCAAGCTCTCTAGCTATTTTTGGGGTTGAGGGAAAATTATCCGTAGGCGGAAATAACGACAAAGAAAGCGGGATTTTTGTTTTTTTTAGCTTATCAATTTCGCCATAAGAAGAAACATCATCAATTATAATTGCGAGTTTTGGCTTTTTTTCAGGCTTATAAACTTGTTTTGGTTTTTCTTCCGGAGCTTCTTTTGGTTTTTTTTCTTCAACCAACTCTTGCGGTTTTTCTTCCGGCTTCTCTTGCGGTTTTTCTTTTTGAGGTTCTATCGTTTTTTGCGCATACTCATAATCATCGCTCTCCAAAGGAATATCATCTTTTTTTGGAGCTTGTCTGACAATGTCATCCATTTTCTCCATAAGAGTGTCTATTTTTTTTTCGGCTTGAAGAGCAATTGGTTTTCTGGAATCTTTTTCGTCAATATAAATTTTTATAAAAATTACAACCGAAATTATAATAAGAGAAAAAGAGACAAGAAGTAAAAAACTTACAATATATTTACCAAAATCCAAAGAATCATGGTGTGTATTCTTTTTTTTACCGACTCTTTTACTCTTTTTTTTATGCAAAATAAAACCTATTTATTCAAAGAAAGACTGATTTCAATACTATCAATATCTTGATTTTTTTTGGTAGTCACAGAAACATCTTTTACGCTGGTGTATTTTTGAACGACCGCTATAATATCCCGCTTCATATCTTCCATATTCCCAAAAGCATTACTGGCTCGCTCTTTTGAAAGCGTAATCAATAGTCTATCTTTTGCAACAGAGGCAGATTTTTCTTTTTTATTAAAAAGATTTGAGAAAAAACTCATTTAAAAAGTCCTTTTATAAAAGAACCGAATCCTTTTTTTACCCTCAAATCCAAAAAATCAACTTTTTCGCCCAAAACTCTTTTAGCAATTCGTCTATATGCTTCGCCAGAAAGCGACTCATCGCTCAAAACAACAGGTATGCCCTTGTTTGTAGCAGAGACAACCTTTTCATCATCCGGAACTACACCGATTAAAGGCAGTGATAATATTTGAAGAACATCTTCTATAGAAAGCATTTCGCCTTTTTCGACCAAAGCAGGTTTTAGTCTGTTTATAACCACATGTTTTTCAACATCGCTACCGTCTTTTGCTCTTTTGCTTTTTGCATCTATAATACCTATAACCCTATCAGCATCTCTTACAGCAGAAACCTCGGGAGTAGTCACTATCAACGCTCTATCGGCAAGATAAACAGAGTGCTCAAAACCACTCTCAATTCCAGCAGGCGAATCAATCAAAACAAAATCAAAAATAGTTTTAAGCTCATCAAGAAGCTTTTCTATTTTTTTAATATCAAGAATATTTTTGTCTTTTGTTTGAGAAGCAGGCAAAAATGAAAGCCCGTTTGTGTTTTTGTCGCTTATAAGAGCTTGTGAGAGCTTGCAATTGCCCTCCATTACATCAACAACATCATAAACTATTCTATTCTCAAGCCCAAGTAACATATCAAGATTTCTAAGACCGATATCAAAATCAACAGCTACGACCTTCTTACCCTCTTTTGCGATGGCAGTTGCCAAATTGGCAACGGTAGTGGATTTACCCACACCCCCTTTGCCGCTAGTAATGGTTATTATTTGACCCATATTTATATTTCTTTTTTGTTAGTTTTTACTTTGATCTACTATTTTATTTGCTTTTATCCACGGCATCATTGCTCTTAGTCTCTCGCCTGTAACTTCTACCGGATGAGCCGCTAAGTTTCTTCTTTCTGCATTCATTCTTGGATATCCTGTTTGACCCTCAAGGATAAAATCTTTTGCGAATCTGCCGTTTTGAATCTCTTTTAAAATCTCTTTCATTGCTTTTTTTGATTCTGCATTTACAACTCTAGGTCCTGAAACCATATCTCCGTATTCAGCAGTATTTGATATAGAGTAACGCATATCTTTTATTCCGCCCTCAAAAATCAAATCAACAATAAGCTTCATTTCATGCAAACACTCAAAATACGCCATCTCTTCAGGATATCCGGCTTCTACTAGAGTTTCAAAACCAGCTTGAATTAGAGCACTAACGCCGCCGCAAAGAACTGCTTGCTCACCAAAAAGATCTGTCTCTGTTTCATCTTTGAATGTAGTTTCTATGATACCGGTTCTTCCTCCGCCGATTGCTGACGCATAAGAAAGAGCGAGAGCTTTTGTAGTACCGCTTGGGTCTTTTTCGATAGCTATAAGATCAGGTATTCCCCCGCCTTTTACAAACTCACTTCTTACAGTGTGTCCAGGAGCTTTTGGAGCAATCATTGTTACATTAATATCATCAGCTGGCTTGATTCTTCCGTAGTGGATATTAAACCCGTGACCAAAAGCGATAGTAGCACCGCTTTTTAGGTTTGGAGCTATTTCATTTTTGTAGATTTCTGCTTGATTTTCATCTGGAAGAAGTATCATAACAACATCAGCAACAGCAGACGCCTCTGCCACTGTCATTACTTGAAATTTTTTTGCTTCGGCTTTTTTCCAAGAACTTCCGTCTTTTCTAAGACCGATAACAACCTCTACGCCGCTATCTCTAAGGTTTTCCGCATGTGCATGACCTTGACTTCCAAAGCCGATCATTGCTACTTTTTTTGATTTGATTATTGATATATCACAATCTTTGTCATAATAGACGCTAAGAGCCATATTTTTCCCTTTTTTGTTATAGAAATTATGGCTGCTATCTTAGCGTAATTAATATTTATGCCTTATAAACTTCCAATCTTGAGCTTAGATTTTCAGTCATTTTGTTTAGGTGATCAGCCGCCGCTGAAATCTCTTCCACGCTTCTTGCGTTTTCGCTTGAGATGACATTTATCTCTTCTATTTGTTTTGCTATAGCTTCTATCTCTTTCCCGCTTCTTATGAAATCATTAACGGTTTTTTCGCTGGCTTTCGTAGCCGAATTGACTATATTTGTTGTATCGTTGATTTGAGTTTCAACCTCTGACGCAACCGTTGAGAGATTTTGAATATCTTTTGAGTTTCTAGCAATCTGCTCGCTTGTATCTACGATTGATTGAACTATTACATTTATAGTAGCATTTATATCGGTTAAGCTTTTTTGGGTTCTCTCTGCTAACTTTCTTACTTCATCCGCCACGACAGCAAAACCTCTGCCGTGCTCGCCAGCTCTTGCAGCTTCTATTGCCGCATTTAGCGCTAAGAGATTTGTCTGATCTGCAATATCGCCGATTATTTGAAGAACCGCTTTTACTTCATCGGCATCTTTTGAAAGCCCTATCATTCTATCTACAAGCTCCGCCTCAACTTCAGCTGTGGCTTGGACTTTTTCTGTCAGCTTGATAATCTCGCTTCTTGCCGTATTTAGCTTATTATTTGCTAGAAGTATCTCTTCTTTGCTTTTTAGAGCATCATCGATTGATATCCTAATATCTTTATTTATTAAAATAGTCTGCTTTGTAGCTTCGGTAATAATCTCTGATGATTTTTCTACATTTTTACCGACTTGGAGCGCCGTAACAGAGAGTTCATGAGAGATACTAGAATTTTCTGCGCTACCGTTTTTTGCTACCGAAAATATCTCTTTTATGTTAGCAAGAAGCTCGTTTATCTTTTTGCCGATAGCAGACATCTCGTCCTTGCCGTGCAGATTATTTTGAACAGTCAAATCTTTTTGAGAGACTATTTTGTTTATACTGCTTACCACTTCACCGACAGAATAAGAGATGTTTCTTGATATAAGCATTCCGATAATTGCAGTTAAAAGTATTACAACAACACTAGCTACAAGCGTAAATACAAGAGCATTTGAAGCTTCGTTGTCTATTTTTTCGATATTTTTTACCATATCATCATCAAGCTCATCTTCTATGCCTTTCAAGAGGTCTATTCTCTTTGTGGTAGCTTCAATCCACTTAGTAGAATCAACGCCAAATTCGCTCATCTTGCCG
>JAUPLZ010000391.1 GCA_030836705.1 Campylobacterota bacterium | reverse complement strand
TGCAAACTTAAGCAAATCTAGTTCAATAAGATGGATAGATTTGCTTAAGTTTGCAATGATAACTGGTGGCTTATCAACTTTAATGCAAAAAGTTATAAAAGAAAAATCAAATGGTGATAAATTGATTATAGATAATTCAATATTATTTGCTTATTCATATTCAATGCTATTGGAAGTGTTTTCTCTGATTTTTAAAAGTATAAATAGTAATATAAAAGGAAAAGATATAAAAAAGTTTATAAATGCTTTTACAACAGATTTAACGAATCTCAATGGCACTCTTGATATTCAATTTAGACCAATAATAAAAGTTGAGGAAGATATATATTATGTTTCTTTTAATATTTTTTCTGGAGTAAATATTATTAGAGCATATATCACAAACTTTAATATATCACTTGATGATCAAGGTACGAAGTTTGAGAAGTATGCAAAAGAGTTATTAGAAAAACACTTTTCGGATATTATCAGTAATAGAAAATTTAAAAACTCTGAGGGGAAAGATGGTGATATTGATATTTGCTTTCTAGGAGATAAAAGTATCTATTTTATAGAGTGTAAAAATAGGTTGCATCCTATATCATCAAATACATCTATTAGTAGCTATGAATATATAATGAAAGCAAAAAATACTCAACTTCCAAAAGTTATTAAGTATTTTGAAGATGACAAAAAAGCTTTTATAAAAAAATATTTTGACAAAGATATAGATAATATTGATGAGTATAAAGTTTACAAATTTATCTTGCTATCTAATAGAAATGTATCTGGGCTAAATATAGATGATATTGCAATAAGAGATATATATTCTTTAGAAAGAATATTAGAAGCTGGTTTTCTTGAAATAGGTCAATTATCAGATGATGAAGGAAAAAAAGAAATTATAAATAATGAAAAAATATATTACTGGGAAAATAAAAAGTCTTTTGAAGAGGATGATTTGATAAATTATCATTCTGAAAACTCAAGATTTTTTGAGTTATTTGAAAGGATGATTTTTGAAACGACTAGAGAATATTCATATAATGAATATACTTTAAGAGATCAAATTTTTAGTTCTGATTTGTCAGTTGACCAACTTGATAAGATAAAGAAATAACTTAAATCAACTACAGAGTTGACAATATCACACCCAGATAAAATTTAAATATAAGTAACATTTATAAAAAGGCAAAAGCAAAAATGAAAATGAAAATGAAAATGAAAAAAAATGTAATAGAAGAACAAAGCATAAACGACACAAACTACCAAAAACTAAAAGAGCTGTTTCCGCATGCGGTAAGTCTTGATGAGAACGGTAAGTATGTGATAGACCCTAAAAAGTTGCAGATGAGTTTAGACCCTTCTTTGGCGGAGATTCGTGAGGATGGGTATGGGTTGAACTGGGTGGGGAAGAAGGAGGCTTATCATAGTGCTTTTTCTAAAAACTATAAGGTGCTTAAGCCTCTTAACGATGAGGTAAACTCTAAAAACTGGGATACTACTGAAAACATCCTCATTAAAGGCGATAATCTTGATGCCTTGAAGATACTTCGCCATAACTATTTTGAAGCTATCAAGATGATATACATCGACCCACCTTACAATACTAAAAATGACGGATTTGTGTACAACGACAACTTCACAAGCTCCACGGAACAAACGCTTGAAGAGTTAGGGTATGACAAAGAGTACATCGACTACATCGAGAACATTCAAGGGGCGAAAACGCATAGTGGGTGGCTCTCGTTTATGTATCCGCGGCTTTTACTTGCTCGTGATTTGCTTAAAGATGATGGGGTAATTTTTATCTCTATTGATGATAATGAAGTGGCACAGTTGCGACTGCTTTGTGATGAGGTTTTTGGGGAAGAGAATTTTATGGCAAATATTGTTTGGCAGAAAAAATATGCAGCTACAAATGATGCAAAAGGTTTTTCACAGATGCACGACCATATTCTTGTATATCAAAAAACTGATTTATTTAATCGATACTTATTACCTAGAACAGAAGAACAAAATAAGCCATACAAAAATGATGATAATGATGGTAAAGGTTTATGGCGTTCCGATAATTTACTTGTAAAAAGTTTTTCAGATTCTGGGGTTTACCCAATCGTAAATCCAAATACAGGAGTAGAGTATTTTCCATCTAAAGGGAGTTCGTGGAGAGCAAGCAAAAGCACAATGAATGTTTGGTTGTCTGAAAATCGGATATTTTGGGGAAAAGAGGGCAAAGGTGCTCCGCAATTAAAAAGATATCTGAACGAAGTTCAAGATGGCAGAGTTCCTACAACTTGGTGGACTTTTGCTGAAGTTGGGCATAACGATGCTGCAAATAAAGAAGTTGCTGCATTATTTAATTCTAAAACACCTTTTGATACTCCTAAGCCATCAACATTAATAGTTCAAATGCTAAAAATTGCAACCAAAAGCGATGACCTAATCCTAGACTTCTTCGCAGGAAGTGGAACAACGGCTCATGCGGTTATGGACTTAAATGCCAAAGACGGTGGTAATCGTAAGTTTATCTGTGTGCAGTGGGCGGAAGAGACACCGCTTAAAAGTGAGGCACGCAAAGCGGGGTATGAGACTATTTTTGACATTACAAAAGCAAGGATAGATAAAGCTGGGGAGAAGATTCTGAATCAAGTTCGCAATGACGGTGTTGGAAAAAAGATTCTGAATCAAGTTCAGAATGACGGCGGGTTGTTCGGTCATTCCGTGCTTGACACGGAATCTAAAAAAGGGTTAGATGTCGGTTTTCGCACCTTTGAAGTGGTAGAAGATGCCAAACAAAAAATCTATCAAAAATCCCTAGAAGAGATGAGCCAAGAGGATTTATTAAGCTTTATGAGCAAGCCTAGCATTGAGAACAACGAAGAGATACTTTACAACCTTTTTGTAGCGGAAAATCTGCCTTTGAGTGTTAAATATGAGACGCTGATAGAAAATAAACTCTATTTGGCTCATAATGTCGCTTTTGTATTGGGTGACATCGGTTCAGATGAGCTTGTTGAGGCTTTAAAAGATAAAAAAGAGTGTGAGTATATCACCGTTTATTCGCCCGCTATCAGTGATGATAAGTTTACTTTAGAGATAGAGAGCAATATCTCAAAACTCGGTATCAAGAGCGA
>JAUPLZ010000390.1 GCA_030836705.1 Campylobacterota bacterium | reverse complement strand
TCAAAGCCGTTTCGCTTTGTCACGAATTTGACTATCCTCTTTTTAGTGATATTGATATTTCATTAAAAAGTGGATCTAAAGTTGCAGTGCTTGGTGTTTCAGGAAGTGGAAAATCAACGCTTTTGCATATCCTTGCTTCTTTTACAAAACCAAAGAGCGGTCTTGTTGAAATATATGGAAAAAATATATATGAACTAATAGAGAGTGAACTTGATACGCTAAGACGCAAAGAATTAGGGCTTGTTTTTCAGCAGCATTTTTTGTTTCGCGGTTTTACGGCTTATCAAAATCTGCAAGTAGCATCTCTTCTTTCAGACCAAGAGATCTCTTATAAGATGCTCCAAGAGTTAAAAATTGATCATATCTTAAATCAGCCTGTTTCTGAGCTTTCCGGCGGTCAGCAACAAAGAGTTTCAATAGCAAGGGTTTTGCTAAAAAGACCTAAATTAATTTTTGCGGATGAGCCAACTGGTAATCTTGATAAAGATACCGCCTCTGATGTAATGAATATGATTGTAGACTATGTAGACAGTGTAGATGGATGCATGTTTGTAGTAACGCATGATGAGAATGTTGCAAAAAAATGCGATATAAGATATGTTTTAGAAGATAAAAAACTTAGGCTTTTATAGAGTGGGAATCTAATGCTCGATTTTGTGCAGTTTCTCTCGTCAGCTTCTGTTGTTACATTTTTTCTTTTATTTACGAGAGTCGGTACTCTTTTTACATTTATGCCGTTTTTTTCATCGGAAGTAATTTCCATAACCGTTAAGTCCGCAATAGCTTTTTATTTAACAATATTTTTTTTCCCTTTAGTTCCAATTGTTTCATTTGAATTGACCCCTTCAAATGTTTTTTTGGCTGTAATAATGGAAATTTTATTCGGCTTTTCTGTCGGCTTGATTCTTAGATTTGCATTTGCGGCAATACAATATGCGGGTGAGCAGATTTCTTTTGTTATGGGTTTTTCTATGGCGACTTCGATAGATCCTCAAACGGCACAGTCGGTGCAGATTCTTAGCAACTTTTTTAACACTCTTGCTGTATTAATTTTTTTGGCATTTGACGGTCATCATCTTTTGCTTTTTTATTTAAGTAGTTCTTTACAAACCATATCTCTTGGCGGGTTTTTATTAACGCAATCATATATTGATTTTGTTATTTCTGAGATGTCACGATTGTTTGTCGTAGGGTTTATGCTGGCATTCCCGATTATAGCCATCTCTTTGCTTTCTGATATAATATTTGGCATGATTATGAAAACAGTCCCTTCTTTTAACTTGCTTGTAATAGGATTTCCGGCAAAAATTGCCGTCTCTTTTGTAGTTCTTGTAACCGTTCTTGGCTCAATGATGTTCGTATTTAAAGAGGAGTTTATGAGGATATTTAATATTTTGTCGAGTTTTTAAGCATCTCGTTAAAAAATACTAAATTCTCGTCTATAATCTCTTGACTTGTTGTACTATAGAGAAGTTCGTAGCTTATAGAAAAAGCAGAATGTGACCAGTTTGCAGAGCCAAAATATATTTTTTTATCATCTATAATAGCTATTTTCATGTGCATTTTTCCATAATACTTTTTTTTACCTTGTTCACCTTTTATTGTGTATGCTTCTATGTTTTTAATTTTTGCAAGATTTCCAAGTTGAGAATCTTTATTGTCTAGATTTGACTCCTCATCAAAAATTATCTCTATTTTTGCACCGTTTTTTGCGGCTTTTTTTATTGCTTTGGCAATTTCATAGTGAGTGAAGCTGTATATTGAGGCTTTTATGCTTTTTTTGGCATCTCCTAAATCTTTGCATAGAATTTTAAGAGCAATTTCTGAATCTTTTGGCATTAAGAATATTGATTCAATAGAAAATGATTTGACGGTTAGTAAAAAAAACAGAGAAAAGATAACAAATAAATATCTCATTTTAGGTACTTTCAATATAATGTAAGAATTTAAAGCGAATTAAAACATTGAAATTATACAATGTCCGCATTAAATGCGTATTTGACCATATAATGTGAAAATCAAGAGGTGCTTAGATGAAGATGCTGCTATTAAACCAAAATGCGACAGTTGAGAAGCTTATTTCTTTGAGTGCACAAAAAGTTGGATACGAGCTGGAGTCTGTAGAGGATTATCATGTAGTGCGTTCCGATGATTACAAAATAGTAATCGTAGATAGTGATATGTTGGAAAATATCGATTTGGATGAGTTAAAAGAGCGAATACTTGAAGCTAAGTATTTTCTCCTTTTGCCAAAGGAGAGCGAAAAGGTTGACGGGTTTGACTTTTATGTCGAAAAGCCTTTTTTACCGACTGAGCTTGTAACTACTTTTGCATCGCTTGATGTTCAAACTAGTAAACCTGATTTTAAAAGAGAGGTAGAAGATATGGGAGAGAAGAAGCTTCAAAGCGCCAAAGATGAAGATGCGACACTAAATGATCTTGATATAGATTTTAATCTAGATGAAGACGACGGGCTTGCAGATCTTGATTTAGACGACATAATGAAAGAAGATACAAAAGGCAATAATAAAAAGAATGCCAAGGAAGATGATGAGCTTGATATGGATTTGCAACTAGACGAAGATGAAGCACAGCTAGATACAGATTTGCACCTAGAAGAGGATGATGCGCAATTTGACCTTGATTTGACTTCTGAAGATGATCTTTTGCTGGATGAAGATAAAAAAGATAGTTCAATTCTTAGTGAGGATGATATCGGCGAAGTAAAAGAGCTTCTTGAAGATACTGATATGCAAGATTCTGCCTTAAATGATGAGGATTTGAGCTTTCTTGATGAGTCGAGCGACTCTTTAAAAGATGAAGAGCTTAGAATGGATTTTGGTTCTAATAATGCTTTGATGGAGGAGTATCCAG
>JAUPLZ010000389.1 GCA_030836705.1 Campylobacterota bacterium | reverse complement strand
TATTTCAATATTTTGGGCGTTAGAGTGTCCTATGTCTCCTGCAATTACAAGAGTATCTCCTGTCTCTCTTGTTTTATTCATAAAAAATATGGGATCAAAAATAGATTTTACTGCACCGATATCTGGTTTTTGATCTTGCGGGAAATAGAAGTCAAAATGTAGGTCACTTAATATGTCTATTTTCATGGTTTTACCTCTCCTTAGCGATAAGCAGCTTTTGTTGCCCTGTTTACCAGCTCCTCCATCACAAAGAGTTTATACTGGCTCAGATACTCTTCGTCTGTTTCAAACTGCGCTCTTTGCAACTCTTTTTTCCACGCATCTATCAAAATCTTTTTTTCACTCTCATCCAATGTTGCAACTAAAAAATCAACTGGTTTAGTGAAAAAATCCTGTGCGGGATAATAGTCTTGATAGCCATAATAGGCAATCTGCTCTTTGAGCATTTGCCATAAATATTTATGGCACTTGGTCATAGCAGTAATTTTTTTGCTTAAGATTTCTCTTTCTATTTTTATCATCTTATCCCTTTTGTTCGTTTGTCGGTTATAGGAACACGAAGTACTCATCGTTTTGTAAAACTTGCTCAATTTCCTCTTTTTTAGCCAAATTGCCCTCTATCTCAATCTTTTTTAAAAGCTTAAAAGCATAGGTGCTGTTGAGAGTCTCAAATATGACGCGCTCTTCTTCTATTTTGTAGCTTTTCAACAATGAAGTACGAAAAACAATCTCTTCATATCTGCCGTAAAAAAAGAGCATTCCTTCCATAAAGGATATCACCCCGTCTCTAAATTGAAAATGAGCCTCCATGTATTCGTTAGTTGAACTTAGCAGAATTGCATTAGAATCTTTATGTATATGTCCATGCTCAAAACGATTGCTTGGTTCTTTTAAAATAACGACGCCATTTTCATCAAAATCTATTTCGATGTAGTTATACGCAATCATCTCTCTTACTAAATCATCGGCAAGAGTACCTACTGCTTTTCGTAAAACCTCATAGTCTAAAAATCCAAATTTTCTGAGTGACCTGAGGATATCTTGCGCAACGCTATTTTTATCATTAACCATTTTTTTGTCCTTTCTAAGTTCTACGACTTTACAAAAATATCTCTAAGTTTTTCTAGCTCCCCATGCGCTTTACAATTGCTTCATTTACCTTATCACTAAAATCAAGCAGATAATCAAAATGCTCAGGGTCGTGAACATCTTTGATAACTCCTTTGCGTTGCTCCGCATCTATGAAATCTGCCAAGTCATCTGCATTGTCAAACTGCATCATATTTTGCGCCACATCCTCTGTAGAACTGACATAGTAAGTTCCAAACGCTCTTATTAGTTCGCCCAGTTCTGTTTTGTCATCTGTTGTTGCAATGACAACTTTGGTTGTTTTCATCGTACCCAATAGCATATCTCAAACCTTTTTTGCGCATAGTTTTCAAATCTGTGATTAGATTTGCAATCATCACTCAATTCTTCCTCTTTCAAGCATTATTGATATTATACAATATTATGTGTACTTTTGAAGGAAAAAATAAAATAAATATCTTGAATTTAGTAAAAATATATCAGAAATGCGTCAAATTCAAATAAGATAGGGTGGGGAAAGAGAGACTTGCTAAAAATCACGGCACTGTAAAGCAAGAAGCCTAAACCTCTTTATGGATTGGGTAGTTACCACTCCTGACCCTTAAATAATTAAAACCAAACTCCTGTAATTCTGCCGTGATATTGTTGTCCGCCCATTTCTTTATAGCTATTAAAAAAGGCATATTTCCATTAGGAAATTTTAATTGTTCAATAAAATAAATATCTCCGCGCCAGTATCTGTATAACATATAACCACTTTTAGTGCTGTGTACGGTTTCACACACGAAAAGCAAACCATCAACGAGACCATAAGTTTCTGGATTTGCAAAATGAATCCATTCTATATCAGTAAAATATATAAACTGCTCATCCAGCGTCATTGTAGAATGATTGTAATCTGCATAAAGAAAATGTCCATTAATAAGTTCTTGTGGAAATTCACTACGATTTTTTATGATTTTAAAGGAGGGTTTTAATTCGTTTAGATTTGCGTTTTCAATAAGCCCAACTCTATTATCTCCATCAGATTGCCTCAGAACATCACTATGTGTATGTGTCTCATAAATACTAAAGCCATTCTTGTCTTTAGTGTTTCTTGAAGAAACAGCATCATCCAAGACTGTTGGCAATAACTCTTTATTATCACCAATGATGTTCTCATCTCTGGCTTTGGCAGAATCAGAAGGGGTATTTTCTTTTTTAACAGAAGAGCTTGTTTTCCTTCTAGCAACTACACTCTCACTTAAATCAATGTCTTTACATAGTAAATGAACCACGTCATTAAAAGTTTCAGCGGGTTCAATGATATCAGTTGGTCGCAAACATTCGCCATCGAAAACTAACTCCCTTTTTTTAGAGTCATATTTTTTTACCACATGCGCCTCAAAAAACGTTTTTGCAGATTTGGAGTAATAGTTTCTAATAAAAAGCTCGTAATCTTCAAGGGAAACACTGTTATTTGAGCCATAAACCGCAGAAAATTGAATCAATTGTGAGGCTGGATATAGTTCTATTGCATTTTTTATTTTGCGTATATTTAGAGCAAATAGTCTATTTTTGCGAAAATGCTCATACTCTTCTTTTAAATTTTCACTCAAAAATTTAACGTAGGTGGTGTCGCTTACTGAAAATTTTTTATCAATTGAGTTTAGAAGATAGACCTGATCACTTACTGTAAATAAATTATCTAGCAATAAGACAATCAACTCTGAGATAGTTTGTAAAAAATCCACCTTTGGACGCCTGCGAGCGCCACGCTCAAGTGGATTTCTATTATCTTCAGAAACAAGCTTGCGTGCTCTTGTGATAAATTTTTTAACATCAATTTCTAGCATTTTTTACCCTTTCTGCAAGGATATCATTTGCCTTAGATATCGCGGTATATGGCACCTTCTCGGTCACAAGATTAATACTAAACTCAAAATCTTTAACCTTAATGCCAAGTTCAACACAAATATTTTTGTTACCGCTCATAAAAATTAAAAACTGTTCGCTAATATTTTTATTATAATTTTGCACCAAAACCATAGCAAGTTCTGCATGAAAAAGAGTGAGATATAGTCGTTTTAGATATAAATGATATTCGTCTGTGAATCTAGTTCTAGCAATATCAACAAGTTGTTGTGGCTCTATATTTAAGCAAAACTTGTTGTTTAAAGCATAGCAGATGCGGAAGAGATCTTTAACTTCTCGCATTAATTCAAGAAGCGTGCGACCAAACTCATCACGAGAGTTGACCCGCTCAATAGGGGTGCGAGTATCATATTTCAAAAATTCTCCAATTCTCCTCTTTGCCTTAACTACAAACTCCTCAATATTCAAATCCTTACACTCATTATTAAGTGCACTGTCAATAGCTTTTTTCTCATGCAAAAACCATTCATCGAAAAACCCAATAGTACATTTAATATTTTTGCTCATTAAAGAAAATCCTCATAAAAAAATTTGTTAAAACAGAGGAGCCAAACCCAAAAAACCCTTGACTGCTGAGAAAAGTGTAGCAAAAAATTGAACAAAAATAAAAAGGGATAAAAACCCCTTGTTTTTTGTCAAAAATTTGACGAAAAAAATACCCCTAAAAACACTAGTTTTTTAGGGTAAGCGAGTTTGCCATTCTGCAACACAAATTTCTATCGTAATTTATGTCGCAAATGACAACTCGTTTTTTTGGATATACCAAAATTTGAATGCTCCAAATATCAAATATCGCTCGTTTTAATTTTAGTGGCATTTTTAGCTTCTATAGCCAATTATGGATCTATTGTTTTACACACTATAATTTATCTCATAAAATTTGCAATAAATATAGAGCAGAGAAAAGTATGTATTGAAAGTACAAAAATTACAGGTGGCTATAATCAACATAAATTATTTATTTTTATATTGATTAACATAATGTAAATTCTCTTGAAATAAATAAGTGATTTGTGACTTATTCTTGGGCTTTTATTTTACAATGCACAAACGGAAATCTTTTTTATTGGTGGAAAAACTTATAGTTTAAATTCTATGGTTACCTTGTTTGATTATATTTACAAGGTATTCATAATTTTTGATACTCTTATCTCATCTTAGTCAT
>JAUPLZ010000388.1 GCA_030836705.1 Campylobacterota bacterium | reverse complement strand
CTCCTGTAATGATAGACGGCAGGTTTGAGGCGGTGCTTGCATTTCAGATAAGCGATGCCGCAATAAACAAAATCATGCAGCATCGTGAAGGATACGGAAAATCTCAAGAGGATTATTTAGTGGGTCCCGATGAGTTGATGAGAAGTGATAGTTTTTTAGAGCCAAAAAATCACTCGCTTAAGGCGTCTTTTGCCAACCCATCGCTTGGCTCTGTTGATACCGAAGCCTCAAGAGAATCGCTAGCAGGCAAAACCGGTACAAAAGTCGTGATTGACTATAACGGCAATCCGGTGTTGTCATCTTTTTCAACGATTAATATCGGAGAGGATTTTAAATGGGCAATTCTTTCGGAAATAGATGAAGCTGAAGTGCTTGAGATTCCAAATGACATAAGAAATACTCTGATTGTAGATTCTCTTGTATTGCTTGTTATTATAATAATAATTACTATCTTTTTGGTAAACAAAAGCGTTGTCTATCCTATAGAAAAATTCAAAAAAACACTTTTGGATATAGGAAATAACAAAAACTTAACACTTAGCGTAGATGAAAATGCTCCGCTTGAGCTCTCTCAAATGGCAAAAAGCTTCAATAATCTAATGAAAGAACTAAAAGATTTAATAGAGACATCAAAGACAAGCTCCAGCGAAAACGCCTCTATTTCACACGAGCTTTCAACAACCGCTATGGGTGTTGGCGAAAATGTAGAAAAGAGCGTTTCGGTTATAGATGAAGCCACTAAAAAAGCAAGCAATATAAAAGAAGAAATTCAAAAAGCCATAACAGATGCGATAGAGAGCAAAAAAGAGATTATAAAGGCGAATGACAATCTTAGCCTAGCCAGAAATGAGATAGTAAGTCTTACAAACAAAGTTCAAAGCAGTGCCGAACTTGAAATCGAACTCTCTCAAAGAATGCAAACCTTATCAAATGATGCAAATGAGGTAAAAAACATACTTGGAATCATTTCAGACATCGCAGATCAAACAAATCTTCTAGCGCTAAACGCAGCAATAGAAGCGGCAAGAGCGGGAGAGCACGGCAGAGGATTTGCGGTTGTGGCAGATGAAGTCCGTAAGCTAGCGGAGAGAACACAAAAAAGCTTAACTGAGATAAATGCCACTATCAATGTAATAGTTCAATCAATAATGGATGTAAGCGGGCAGATGAGCAGCAACTCTGATGAGGTTCAAGAGCTAGCACATACCGCTTCTGATGTTGAGAAAAAAATTAACGAAAGCGTTGCCATAGTAAACAACGCCGTAAAAGCGAGCGATAAAACTGTAAATGATTTTGAAAAAACAGGAAAAGATGTAGAATTTATCGTCTCTCAAGTTGTACAAATCAACGAAATATCTTCAAAAAACGCAAGAAATGTCGAGGAGATAGCGGCTGCGGCTGACCACCTTAACTCTATGACAGACGAGCTGCATGCAAAACTTGAAACATTCCGCACTTAATAAAATTGTCCTAATAGGCGCCTCCACTGGAGGTCCTGGACATATTGAAAAAATTATAAAAACGCTTCCGACTTTAAGAGATACGGCAATAGTCATAGCTCAACACATGGCAGTAGGATTTATGCCAAGCTTTACCAAAAGATTGCAAAAAGATAGTGCAAATAGCGTTATACTCGCCGATGATAATGTGTATTTTAAAGAGGGAAATATCTATTTTTGCCACGGAATCTCTACTATCAAAAGCACCGCCGATGGCTTTGTTTTTAGCGTGGAATTTTCAAGAGAATATAAATACAATCCGGATATAAATACGATTTTTAACTCTTTTGATATTTTTACAAAAAAATGCAACATTCTTGCCGTAATTCTTACCGGCATTGGGGATGATGGTGTCGATGCTTGCAGGAGACTCAGCACTCTTGGCGTAAAAACAATAACTCAAGATGAAAAGAGTGCGATTGTAGATGGGATGCCATCAAGAGCCAGAAAAGATATTCCTAGTATAGAAGTTTTAAACAATGAACAAATCGAAAAAAAAATTAGAGAGTTTTGCAGCTAATGTTTAGATTTTTTAGAAAAAAAACCACACCAAATAACAACCACCAAGAAGAGATAAAAAACACAGAAGAGTTCAAAGATGTATCTGTTGTAGCGAGCTATTTCAAAAACGAAACCGGTGTGACATTTGATAGACAAACAACTATTTTAAGAAGCAAAGTTATTACTTTTTGCAAACAAAGTGATATTTATAGTTTTGAAGAGCTTTTGATAAAAACAAATTAGGACAAAGAGCTAAAACAAGAGCTAGTAAACTACCTAACAACGAATGAAACATTTTTTTATAGAGAATTTAAGCAAATAGAAGAACTTGTAAAACTTGTAAAAAAAACCGATAAAAAAGTAGACATACTCTGCGCTCCATCAGCTACGGGAGAAGAGCCGTATAGCATAATCATTGCCTTGCTAGAGGCAGGAGTGCCGCCTGAAAATTTTCACATAACCGGCATTGATATAAATTCAGATGCGATAAACAAAGCAAATCTTGCAACTTATAAAGAGAGAAATGTAAGAAACTTAACTCCGGAAATGATTGAAAAATACTTTATGAAAAAGGGCGATATGTATGCAATAAAAGAAAATCTAAAACAGCTTGTAAGTTTCAAACTCAAAAATCTTTTTGACCCGTCTTTCAAAAATCTTGGAAAGTTTGACTTCGTATTTTCAAGAAACATGCTTATTTATTTTGACAAAGAGACAAAACAAAAAGCAAAAGAGATTCTTGAAAGTATGCGAAAAAATGAAACCCAAGATGTCTTTTTCGGTCATGCAGATTTGTTTTAAAATCACAAAATTAAGTTTCTGCACCGTTTGCCCACTCTATTGTGCTTGCATGATATCTTCAATGATATAAACAACAGTATAGCCTCTAAATATCAATTCTCTAATGTTTTCATCATTCGGTAGAGTAAAATAGAGTTCGTTTGTATTGCATAAGTAACCATAATCACTCTCTTTATTTTGCATATAATTCCGCATCTTATACAAAACTCTCACTCAAAACGATATCTATATTTATTGATTAAAACCCTCTTTTAATCCTTCTTCTTTGCTGCTCCCAAATGCACTTTCTCTTTGTCAAGCTCATTTACTTCATGAACAAGGGCGCTTCTTATTGCGTTAAGGATTTTTTTTGCCAAAAAATTTTCAAATCCGAGTTCACTTCCTTCTCTTGTTAGTTTAAAATTCTTATGATTGAAATTATTATCAAGATAAGCTATTTTCGCACTCATATCACTTATTCTAGCCTCTAGTTCGCTAAGCGAAGCGTATTTTTCTTGCTCATACATAACACTATCCTTTTTTAAAATATGGTGTAAAGTTTACTCTTGTTTTTGTTTGATTTCTATTGTTTTTCCGTTTTTTCCTGGAAAATTATCAAAAATTGAGTTGATTAGATACGGCACCATTTCAATAATCTCACTTGTTTCATCTTGATTTGTGGCTCTAGCTTCATATACTTTTTTGTTTGTTTTTGCATCAAAAATATCAACCGTCATATATTTTGTATATTCTGTGGTTTTGTATGGCGCTGTACCGACGATACCATAAGTAGGAACCGTATAAGTTGTTTTTGAAAACTCTTGATTATTGTAGCTTCCATGAGTAGTGGTCATATCTCCGCCCTTTTGTCCATAAACAGGAGCCGATGTTGTTATGCTTTTGCCGCTGTCAATACCAAAGTTTATATGCATAATAAGCTCTGCATCCTCTTTGTAACTCAAGCCCGATTTTGTCAGCTTATCCTCTATAAGCCTTGCGTATTCTTTGAATGCTAGGCTATTTTCTTGTCCACTATTTGGAACTATTTTGTATGTTTTATAAGATTTTAAATCATCAGAATAAAAAGGCGTAACTTTTGTATAAACGCCAGAAAAACTACACCCAGTAACCATTGCCAAAAAGAAAATAGAAAAAATTAACTTCAAAACAGTTTTCATTTTGCACCTCTATTTTTATAAGTTTTTAAGCCACTCAACAACCATTCTAACACCGGCACCGCCGGCACCAAAAGGATTGCAACCCCACTCTTGCTCTACATAAGCAGGTCCGGCTATATCAAGATGAAGCCATTTGTCTTTGTACTCTTCTTCTATAAATTCAGATAAAAACAAAGCAGCGGTAATAGCGCCGCCGTATCTACTTGAAGAGATGTTTGAAATGTCCGCGACCTCGCTTTTTAGAAGTTTTTTTAGATATTTGTTAAACTCAAGCGCGCTCGCAAGCTCTCCGCTATTTTTTGCCGATAAGAGCATGGCATTTTTAAGCTCTTGATTATGCCCCATGATACCGCTTGTATACTCTCCCAATGCCACAACACAAGCACCGGTTAAAGTCGCTATATCCACGATATAATCAGGTTTTAACTCTTGCGCATAAGCAAGACAATCCGCAAGCACCAAGCGCCCTTCCGCATCTGTATTTTTTACTTCAATAGTTTTTCCGGATTTTGAGACAAGAATATCATCAGGTTTATATGCGTTTCCGGCTACCATGTTTTCAGCAGCACCTGCTATTGCGTGAAGCTCTATGTCGAGTTTCAATTCAGAAACCGCTTTTATGATTCCTAGAACCGCACTTGCACCGCTCTTGTCTGATTTCATAGTGGTCATTGAACTGCCCGGTTTTAAACTAAGTCCGCCGCTATCATAAGTCAAGCCTTTTCCTACAAGAGCTATTTTTATTTTTGGTTTTTTTGATGAATAAGAGAGATGAATGAGTCTAGGCGGATGAGCGCTTGCTTTTGCTACAGAATAAAAAGCGTTCATTTTGTTTTTTTGTATATATTTTTCATCATGAATTTTACACTCAAGATTATTTTCTTTTGCCACTTGGGATGCGATTTCCGCAAGTCTTACCGGCGTAACTTCATCAGGCATTGAATTTACGATATCTCTTGTAAAATTAACGGCTTTTGCTATTATCATCGCCTCGTCAATGGCGCTTTGAAGCTCTTTTGCCTCTATTGTTTTGTCGCTATATGCTTGGGTGGATATAAAAATATTTTTTAATTCTCTTTCGGTTTTTTTGGTTTTGTATTTGTCGAATTTATATAATCCAAGAATAAAACCGTTTACAAATGCTTTTGCACCCATTTTCATGTCATCAAAACAGACTGCTATTTTTAGGTTTTTTGCATTTGTAGATGCTGCTTTTCTAGCTGCTGATGCAACCGCATCGCTTATATATTCGTACTCTAACAAATTAAGACCGACATATATTTTTTTGCCCTCAGGAAGATAAGCTATCTCTTCGTTCTCGCCTTTAAAATTCATCATTTCAAGCGTATCTTTATCTTTTATGAAAGTATGTGCAAAGTTCTTGTTTATTACAAATATAATCTCTAAATCGCTTTTTATATCTTCTAATTTTTTATTTTCAACTTTTATTTTCATTTATTTATCTCCTTTTTTTAGTATTGTGATGAAAAAACCAAATCAAAAACATAAGCATAGCAAGAGCAAAAGGGATAGCTATATAAAAATGCTCTTTCGCCCATTCAAATACACCCAGAATCTCCTCACCGAAAATATAAACCGGAATAATCGTCAAAGACGCCCAAACAAAAGCGCTCATTAGATTGATAAATGCATATTTTTTAGCACTGTATCTTGTGAGCCCTATTGATATAGGGATAACGGTTCTAAGCCCATATAAAAACCGCTGAATAAATATAATCGGCCAGCCGTATTTTTTTAAAAGTGTGTGTGCTAGAGCGAACTTTCTGCGCTGGCTTGTCATTTTTCTTTGGATATAGCCTTTGTTGTATCTTCCAATATAAAAATAGATTTGATCGCCTACAAATCCGCCAAAACCAGCCACTAAAATAGCCATATAAACAGTCATATCGTCTGTGTGACAAAGCAATCCTGCCATAACAAGACCAGCTTCACCCTCTAACATACTCCAAACAAAGAGTATTACATAGCCATACTCTTTTATAAGCCCTACTAGCAACTCTTCCAAACAAATGCCCTATTTGTATTTTGACAAGTCTATAATTCCCTTAGCTTGTATCATATCTTTATCGCCGCGACCGGAAACATTGACAATTATTGTTTTGTTTTTTATATCTTTTATTTTTTTTAGATAAGCGATTGCGTGCGAACTTTCAAACGCCGGTATTATCCCCTCTTTTCTGCTTAGCCATACAAAAGCATCAAGAGCTTCACTGTCGGTAATATTGTCATACGCCACACTTCCCATATCTT
>JAUPLZ010000387.1 GCA_030836705.1 Campylobacterota bacterium | reverse complement strand
ATTAAGCTTTGTGTCTCTTTCATTCTCTTTAACTCTAAAAGGATTTCTCCCTCTAGGTTTTGTATGATAAAAGTTTTTTCATCTTTTGCAGCGATATTTTGGCTGATTGTCGTTTTAAATTTTGCGTTAATTTGTTCCGTTCTTGCAGTGAGTGTTTTCATCTCCGGCTCTATCATAAGAGGAATTTGGCTGATTGCCACTTCCATGCTTGTCTTACTCCACACGGCGGCTGATAAGTCGGCGGCGGTTATCAAGAGTGCAGATAAGATTGCTGTTAAGGCTGTTTGTTTCATTTTTTTTCCTATTTTAAAAATGGTTCTATAATAGATGATAGAGTTATTGCAACAAAAATTACTGTTGCTGTTGCCCATAAAAAGTATCCAAATATCTTTTTGATATTTGACTCTTTTTTTGGGAGCCAAATTTGTTTTAGAGTGAGCATCGCAGTTATAATTACGCCGGCGGCGATTGCTTGGAATAGTTCAAAGAGAGAGTTTATAAGCCCGGCAGAAAAAGCGGCGGCGAGGGCAATAAATAGTAAAAAGATTCGGTAAGCGTTTAGTATGGATATTGCGGGCATCTATTGCGCCTCAATAAAGATGTGTTGATTTTGTTTAAAATCTAGGCTTTTAAGCTCAACTGTTGAATCTATTTGTATATTTACGATATTTGAGTAAATTTTCTGGTTTTGAATCTCGCTCTTGAGCATTTCATTTACAAGTTCAACTTGTTTGTCGAATGACATAGCTAGTGTTGCGTCGGATGAGTCAAAAGTTTTTTTGATAAGCTCTGCTCCCTTGTACGCAAAGGGGGAATCGACGCAACCGCCGCATGGGTAGAGGTTTGTTGTCAAAAGCAGCAAAACTGCCGTTAGGGCTCTTTTTTTCATTCTGCGGCCTTTATATTTGGTATTTTATAGGAGTCATATGCGATTTTCTTTAGAGTTACGACTTCTTCTGAATAGACGATAAGGAGTTCGTTTAGCTTTGTTTTTTCTCCCGTTATAGATGTCCCCGTTTTTTTATGTGTTTCGTCAAGTTTCTTTACGGAATCTTTTGCGTGAACGCTTGCGGTTGGAGCGGAAGCGCTGGCGGCGTTAGCGGTAGCCAGAGATAGAAGTGATATGATTATAATGAGAGTAGTTTTTTTCAATATAATTCCTCTTTTTGTTGATTAGAAAAAGTATAATAAAAATATATTAAAAATATGCTTAAACTATATTTAGAAATTGATTTTTATGTATTGGTTAACATAATCAACATTCTCTCTAATATTTTGGGAGTGTCGCCTCCTGAAAAAAATCATTGTAAAATTCATAATTATTGATATTAATGGAGAAGATTTATGTTTTTTAAGAAAATAATTTTTATTGCTTTTGTTGTAGTTTTATGTGGCGCGCATGAGATAAAAACAGATAGGATTTTTCAAGAGAGTCTTGAGCCTGATAGGATGCAGTTGAGTTTTTGGCTTACTGCAAAAGCAAAGAGTGCCAAAGAGGTAAAAGAGATTCTGCATCCTGCGATAGCGGAGTTGAAAAAATTTCCTGCCTGTAAAGGCGGCGGCTACACTCTTGGCCCTGAATATAATTATAAATCTGGCAATAGAGATTTGCTTGGCTTTAGAGGGAGCACTCATTTTGAGTGTCGATTTAAAGATATTGATGAGATGGATGGCATTGTTGCTTTTTTTGATGCCCAAAAAAAGTTAGAACTTCAACAATCGCCTATTATTTGGGTTGTAGATGATGAGAATATCAGATCTACGAAAATGAGTTTGGAGTTAAAATCAATTCAATATGCCAAAGAGTATATTGAACTTCTTGGCAAAGAAAATATCGCTAAGTGCCGAACGAAAAATATAGAGATTTTGACAAATTCTCATGTTCGTTATGGGGCGCAAAGCGTTATGACGGCGAAGTCCTCGATGGAGGCTCCTACAAAAGAGCCTACATCGGTAAATATGAATGTGAATTATATTTTTGAATGTGAGTAGCTTGTTTGATTAAGGATTGTTTTATTATAAACCTATTATAATTTAATAACTTAAATACAGGAGTCGGTTATGGGGAATTATTTTTGGAATAATGAATATCGACATTTAATGAGAGACATTTACCCTGAGGTGGCGCAGAAAATTATAGCAGAAAGGATGTTGGCTAAAAATTTAGCGCTTGACGGGGTTTCGGATGAACATCTTGATATCATTCAAGAGGTTTATAGTTACGGAATTTATAATCCCATAAGCAGCTTCAATATAGATGAGGATTTAAATTTCAATAAATGCCCCGATTTGTCAATTAGAAAAAGATTGATAGACGGGGCTTTGGAGCAGGGATTTGAGAACTTTGACGACAGCTTATCACATCTTATTACCGATAAGGTTATTAAGATGAGGGAAGACCTTGTCCACGAAAAAGAAGATGAATTTAAATATCAGATGCTTGGAAGATTATATTTTGATATAAAAGCATTTACGGACGAAGGTGGGTTTGGCTACGGGAAAGAACAAAGGCTTTGGGCTGGAAATGTAGAAGGCCAAATCAAAGAAATGGAAAAGCTTTGGAATGAAATAAGAGTTAAACCTATATGGTTATCTATGGAAGCCATCAAAAATTATAAAATGGAGATGTACATGTTTAAACTGGAAATTGAAAAGGATAACCCTGATTTTATCACTAAGGATAATATCGCTCAATATTATGAGTTTATGAGCGATGAGGATAAATATAATAATTTATCCATTGTTATGGATGTTTTTAATAATAGACAAAGAGATATTGAGGCTGCCTTAAATGTGAGGTTAGTTGCACCAATTAGTGAAAATCTCCACTTCAAAGGAAGCCCTATCGGCCGCTCTTCTTTTGGTATGAAAGATACTTTAAAGCCTATAGATGAATATATCGAAGATATTAAAGCTAGCGAGGAGTACCAAGCCTATAAATCGAATCTCTTTTCAAGCTTAGATGTTGATGAAGCAATTACAAAAATTGAGGTCAGTTTAGAAAAACTAAATGATATTGAAGACGAATTGATAAAGTTTACAAATCAGAGTGAACATAAATTGGCCTCTAAGTTTAGTCATGCGCGCAGTAGGCTAGAACTATTTAAAGATAGTTTAGAGAGCCTTAAGCAGCCACTGTATGAGCTGGCAAAAACTGAATTAGAGAGCGATGAAGTCAAGAAGTTGTCTAAAGATGAAGTTACCCAAAAAGTAGCCGAAATGGCCGGGGGTGAGTTCCGGTTGGAT